>NZ_JBEZKL010000022.1:0-76075 GCF_040704695.1 Streptomyces sp. NPDC048411 | reverse complement strand
CCCGATACTGGGCGTATCGGGGCGAGCCCGACAACGCAGCGAGCGTGCGTGCCAGACGCCGCCTGGCAGGCGGGACTTTCGAAACACGCCCTAGAGCCGTGTCGCCGCAGCCTGCTGCCGCGGGTCACAGGTCAGGCCGGGACGAGCGGGGCGCGGGGCGAGGTGCGCAGGGGCGCGGCGAGTTCCGCGAGGGCCCGCTCCAGGGCGTGCAGATGCGCGAGTGCGGCCTCGGCGCCGGGGTGGTGGTGCGGCGCGTGAGCGGGCGCGGCGTTCAGTTCCGTACGGGCGGGTCCCGGCTGCGCCAGGGCGAGCACCGCGGCCTCGACGCGGCGGCAGGCCGCTCCGAGCCGGGCGTCGTGCGAGGCGTCGGGATCGGCGGCGACCGCGGCGAGACCACGCACCTCGCGGGCGCACAGGTCGAGCAGGGCGAGGACCTGGCGGGCGCGCGCCTTGCGGGCCCGCAGCGGGTTGAGTGGATGCACCAGGGGGGCGAGCGAGAGCCGGACCCGGCCGAGCAGCGCCTCCAGTTCGGTCACCTGCGGACCGGGGTCGGCGGTCGGGGAACCGGTCAGACGGGCGGCAGCCCCGGCGGTGCAGGCGTGCACGCAGCGCAGTGCGCGCTGGATCCAGGCGTCGGTGGTCGCATGGAGGGTGACGGGCAGGACGAGAAGGACGGCGAGCGTCGAGCCGAGGGCTCCGGCCCCGGTCTCCGTGAGGCGGAGCACGAGCAGCTCCGGATTCAGGACGCCGAGCAGGCCGTACAGCAGCCCGGCCATCACGGTCACGAAGAAGACCATCCAGCTGTACGAGACGGCGGCGGTGTAGAAGATGCCGAAGACGCAGACGGCGACGAGGGCCGCGGTGGGAACCCTGTCGCCGTGCAGCGGCAGGGCGACCAGCAGCCCTGCGGCGATCCCGGCCACCGTGCCGAGGACTCGGCGGAAGCCGCGGACCAGTGTCTCGCCGCGCGAGGCGGTGTTCACGAAGACCCACCAGACGGTGCCGACGGCCCAGTACCAGCGGTCGGCGGACAGCAGCTGCCCGATGCCGAGCGCGAAAGCGCTGGCGGCGGTCGCCTGGAGCGCCTGCCGCGTGGTCGTCCGGGCCAGCCCGCGACTGCCCTGGAGTGCGGGTACGACAGGCGTGGGCAGCCGTCGTTCGTAGCACCAGGCGCCGAAGCGGACGGCTGAGGCGGTGATGAGCGAGAGTGCGACGGCGGCGTACAGCTCGGGCAGCTGGCCCGGTACGGCGTGCAGGAACTGCGCCATGAAGAACGCCATGAACGCGAAAACCCCCAGGGCATGACCGCGGGGACCCCAGCGGCGCGCGTACACCCCCGTGCAGACAACGGCGAGGAACGCGGCGTCGCGCGCCAGGGGGTAGTCGTGCAGCGCCGTCGCGAGTGCCAGGACCGGGAATCCGACGACGGGCAGCAGCGCGGTGGTGAGCGCCTGGTCGCGGACCTGGGCGTCGGTGACTGTGAAGAGTGCGAGCAGAGCGGCGAGGCCGCCGGCGACGGTCGCGGGAAGCGAGTGACTCACGAGGCCCGAAAGGGTCACGGCCAGACCGATGCCGAGAACGGCCCGGGCCGAGCTGCGCAGCCGCAGCCGCCCCGGGTCCGGAGCCACCAACATCCGCTTCAGCACCGATGACCACTCCCTGTTCTGTCCGGGCATGAAAAAGGCGCCGCGGGATCCGCAGCGCCATCGACTGGCCCAATCAGAGCATCTCGCCACCATCTGGCTCAAGTCGAGCCGACACAGTTGAGCCATTGGCACAGCCCGATGCGCTTCCGATGTGCCAGGTGAGCGCCAATGGACCACGTGCTGCGCAACCGTCGGGCCGAAGGACGACCCTCCGGGCGATTCACGCGCCGGCCTCGGCACGGGCGCGCTTCCAGGCGCCGTCCCGCAGCAGGCGCAGACCGTTGAGGCCGACGATCACGGTGGAGCCCTCATGGCCGAGGACACCGAGCGGAAGCGGCAGAAGGCCGGCCAGGTCCCACACGACCAGCGCGGTGATGAACGCTCCGGCGATGACCAGGTTCTGTACGACGAGGCCGCGGGCGCGGCGGGAAAGGGCGACGACGACGGGGACGGCGGCGAGTTCGTCGCGGACGATCACCGCGTCCGCGGTCTCCAGCGCGAGGTCGGAGCCCGCCCGGCCCATCGCGATGCCGGTGTGGGCGGCGGCGAGCGCCGGGGCGTCGTTGACGCCGTCACCGATCACCAGGACCTTGCGACCCGCCCGCTCCCGCTCCCGGATCACCTCGACCTTGCCCTGAGGGAGCAGGCCGGCGCGCACGTCGGTGATGCCGGCCTCGGCGGCCAGCCGGGCGGCGGCGCGCGGGTTGTCCCCGGTGACCAGCATCGGCACAGTACCGGTGAGGGCCTCGAGGGACATCACCGTGGCGGCTGCGTCAGGACGCAGCCGGTCGGCGATGCCCAGAACCCCGACAGGTCTGCCGTCCGTCGTGACGACAGCCGCGGTGCGGCCGCCGTCCTGCAACTGCTCGGCGAGCGCGGAGGCGCGGACGGAGGCCGGGTCCGCCGCCCCGTTCAGCAGACGCGCCGGAGCGCCCACCGCGATCGCGTGCCCGTCGACGGTGGCGGTCACCCCGATTCCGGGAGCGGAGCCGAAGTCGGCCGCCGCGGGCAGTACGAGGCCGCGTTCGCGTGCGGCGTCCACGACGGCGCGTGCAAGGGGATGCTCGCTGGGGTGCTCGGCGGCCGCCGCCAGCGTGAGGAGGGCGCTCTCGTCGAGGCCGCATCCGGCCAGCGGCCGGATGTCGGTGACACGCGGGGTGCCCTCGGTGAGTGTGCCGGTCTTGTCCAGGGCGACCGCGTCGACCTGGCCGAGGCGCTCCATGACGACGGCGGATTTGACCAGCACTCCGTGCCGCCCGGCGTTGGCGATGGCGGACAGCAGCGGCGGCATGGTGGCGAGGACGACCGCGCAGGGCGAGGCCACGATCATGAAGGTCATCGCGCGGAGCAGAGCCCCGGTCAGGTCCGCGCCGAAGGCGAGCGGCACAAGGAACACGGCGAGGGTGGCGGCGACCATGCCGAGCGAGTACCGCTGTTCGACCTTCTCGATGAACAACTGGGTGGGCGCCTTGGTCCGGGAGGCTTCCTCGACCATCGTCACAATGCGCGCGATGACCGAGTCGGAGGCGTCGCGCTCGACCCGGACGCGGAGGGCCCCGGTGCCGTTGAGCGTCCCGGCGAACACCTCGTCGCCCGCCTCCTTGGCGACCGGGAGGGGTTCGCCGGTGATGGTGGCCTGGTCGACGTCGCTCGCCCCGGCCAGGACCCGGCCGTCGGCGCCGATGCGCTCGCCGGGGCGCACGTGGATGACCTCGCCGACGGCCAGTTGCCCGGTGGCCACCGTCTCCTCGCCGCCGTCGGTGAGACGGGTGGCGGTCGCGGGGGCGAGGTCGAGCAGACCGCGTACGGAGTCGGCGGTGCGGGCGGTGGCGACGGCTTCCAGGGCGCCGGAGGTGGCGAAAATGACAATCAGCAGGGCACCGTCCAGCACCTGCCCGATCGCGGCCGCGCCGAGTGCGGCGACGACCATCAGCAGATCGACATCCAGGGTCTTGTCCTTGAGTGCCTTCAGCCCCTCCCATCCCGGCGCCCACCCGCCGGTGAGGTACGTGAGGACGTACAGCGGTCCCCAGCTCCAGGCCGGGGCGCCGGTCAGGTGCAGGGGCAGCGCGATCAGGAACAGCACCAGGGCGACGGCCGCCCAGCGAGCCTCGGGGAGGGCGAGGATCCGGGTGCGGCGCGTGGGGACGGCCGCGTCACGGGCGGCACCGGCGGGTGGGGCCGGGCTGATGAGGGTGGAAGTCATGGGAGCGGGGTCCTTCACGCACGGGGGGAGAGCGGGTCCGGCTCCACAACCATACAGGAATCCATGAACATACATTCATGAGTCCATCTCCGTAGGATGAGGCCCATGGGCCACGGATCCGACGACACGACAGCCGCCACGTCGCGCGAACGCCTCGAGACAGTGGGGGTTGCCGATGTCGCCGCCACCCTTCAGGCACTGGCCACTCCGTCCCGGCTGCGGATCCTCGCACGCCTCCAGGAGGGCCCCTGCGCCGCGACAGAACTCGCCGACGCAGTCGGCATGGAACAGTCCGCCTGTTCCCACCAGCTCCGGCTCCTGCGCAACCTCGGCCTGGTCACCGGTGAACGCCGGGGCCGCTCGGTGATCTACGCGCTCTACGACAACCACGTGGCCGAACTCCTGGAACAGGCCCTCTTCCACGTCGAGCACCTGCGCCTCGGGCTGCGCGACATCCCCCGGGTGACCGCGGTGCGCTGAACCGCCGGGAAGGTCAGGCGCGCTCCGGGGGTGTGCTGCGAGCGCGCAGGAGAAGCGGCAGAACGGTGGTCGCTGCGGCGAGTACCGCGAAGCCCCAGGTCAAGGTGGCGGCCCTGGCGACGGCGGCGACCAGCAACGGGCCTCCGGCGTCGCCGAGTTCACGTCCGAGTTCGGCCGTTCCCATGGTCTGGCCGAGCCGTTCCTGCGGGGTGGTGCCCGCGAGGGCAGCGAAGCCGAGCGGAGTGATCAACCCGGTTCCGGCCCCGATCAGCACGGCGGCCGACAGGATGCCGGGCAGGCCGGACAGCATGGCGGCGACCAGTCCGCACGCGGTGACCAGCAGTCCGGCCGCCAGTCCCCCGTCGGCGCCCAGGCGCCTTTCGTCGAGGGCCCGCCCGGCCCACGGCTGTACGAGCGCGGCGCACAGGGCGAGGACGGAGACGGCCGCGCCGGTGGCCACCGGCGACAGACCGGCAGCCACCCCGGACACCGGCAGGAACCCGACCCCGACGGACAGCGCGGCGGTGGCGGCGGCCAGGGCCGCCACCGGCCGCAGAAAAGCACCGTCGGCCAGCCGCCGGACGAGTCCCAGGACGGTCTGACGGGTCTTGGGCAGAGGCGGGACGGCAGGTACCGCGAACGCGGCCCACAGGGCGACCGCGGCGGCCAGCACGGCCAGCACCGCGAACAGCAGCGTCAGGCCGCCGGCCCAGACCAGCACGCCGCCGAGCAAGGGACCTGCGGTGTAGCCGATGCCCTTGAAGAATCCGTACGAGCCGAATGCACGGCCGTGCCGGGCCTGCGGGCTGAGTCGGGCCACCAGTGCGGAGGCGGCAGGTGAGAACGCGGAGGCGGCCGCGCCCTGTCCGAGGCGGGCGGCCCACAGCCAGCCGGGATCGCGGACCACCACGAAGACCGCGGAGGCGGCGGCGAACGCGACGAGCCCGCCGAGCAGCACCGGCCGGGCGCCGATCCGGTCGGCGAGCGTCCCGAACACCGGCTTGAGCACCACCTCGGCCCCGTCGTACAGCGCGAGCAACAGCCCGAGATACAGCACCGAACGCGTCAGACCGGCATCGCCCTGGCCGAGGTTGGCGGCGACGCCGTGCGCGCCGAAAGCGGTGGTGCACCCGGCTGCGTACAGCGGCCACATCCGCCGCCGCGATCCCGCGGGCCGAAGCGTCGATTCCTGGGCAGGCCCGGGGGTCACGGCTGCCGCCGTACCGCGACCCGGTGCCGGGACGGCTGCGTCGGCAGCCGCACGATCAGCACCACCCACCGCAGCGGGGGCGTCGAAGACTCCTCACCCACCGAGCAAACGTAACAGTCGTTACGTCATGAAGGGCGGGCGTCACGTGCTGGGCGTGACCTGCGCCGCGGGCACCTGGCGACGGTGGGCCGGACCCTCCACGGCGACCGATGCGGCGAGCACGCGGCCAACGAAGCGAGGGGGCACAGAGCGCGAAGGCCGCGGCGCCCATTGCCGCGGCGGCGGGCGCGGTGCTTCCGGGCCGCCCCTCAGCTGGGCATTCGGTCCGGGCCGAAACCTCCCGCGCGCCCCCCAAGGCAAAAATCCGCACAACGTGACCGGTTACACGCTGCGCATACCGTTGCGGTCCGGGCGCGGTTCGCCGCGCCCGAACCCCTCACCGCCGACTCGCGCATCAAAGGCACTGACGAATACGTGCCTTCGTTTCGAAGATCATCAAGTGAACGCAGGCGCCGAACCATCAAGTCGTCAATAAGGGGCTGACTTTCACCCAATCTACGAATACCGACAGCCATGCGCCTGATGGCAACGAATTCCGTAGGTAATAGGTGGTTGACGTGACGGATCCCACAGGTTTCCATAACGCGCCGGGAGCAGACGAAACCAACAGCGCAGCAAGCCACGGAGGCGATAGCGCTCCCGCCATCACCCGTCACACCCAGTCGATCGGAACCGCTCCATGACCGACATGCTCAGCCAGCCCGTCACCTCCAGGACCGCACCGGCGGAGGCCGATCCCCACGGCCAGGACGGCCCGCGCACTCTCAAGCGTTCCATCGGTGTCGTCGGAGGAACCCTGCTGACCCTCTCCTGCGTGACGCCCGCGTCCACGCTCTTCGTGGTCGTGCCCGACCTGTTCGGCGACCTCGGCACCGCCACCGCGCTCACCATCGCCATCGGTTCGCTGCTCTGTATCGCCGTGGCGTTCTGCTACTCGGAGCTGGGCACCATGATCCCCAGCGCGGGCGGCGAGTACGCCATGGTCACCACCCTGACCGGTCGGCTGGCCGGGTGGCTGGTGTTCGTCCTGTCCCTGCTGGTCGTGATGATCGTCCCGCCCGTGATCGCCATGGGCACGGCGGACTACCTCGCTCCGCTGGTCCACATCCCGGCCGAGGCCGCCGGGGCCGGGGTCATGGTGCTCGCCACCCTGGCCGGTCTGCTGGACCTGCGTGCCAACGCCTGGATCACCGGCGTCTTCCTGGTTCTCGAAGTCATCGCGGCGGCCGTCGTCGCCGTGCTCGGCTTCGCCCACACCGAGCGCGGCGCGGGCAGCCTGATCCATGGTGTGGTCGCGAACGACAGCGGGGCGTCCCGCCCGGTCACCGCGATGCTGGTCGTCTCGGGTCTGGCCATCGCACTCTTCATCACCCAGGGCTTCTCCACCGCTGTCTACCTCTCCGAGGAGCTGGAGAACCCGCGGCGCAACGTCGCCCGCACGGTCCTCGCCACCCTCGCCATCTCGACGGCCGTCATCCTCGTCCCGGTGGTCGCGATCACGATGGGCGCACCCGACCTCGCGGCGCTCACCTCCGGTGACATCAGCGGCATGGTCACTGCCTGGAGCAACTCGGCCGTCGGTACCTTCGTGAGCCTCTGCGTCGCACTCGCGATCATCAACGCGGGCATCGTCATGGTCATCCAGAACTCCCGGGTGCTGTTCGCCTCCGCCCGGGACAAGGCGTGGCCCGAGCCGGTCAACAACGCCCTCGCCCGCCTCGGCCGCTTCGGTTCGCCGTGGGTCGCCACCCTGGTGGTCGGAGTTCCCGGCGCGGCACTGTGCTTCGTCAACCTCGACACCCTGTACGGCGTGACCGGCGTCTCGGTCACCGGCATGTACCTGCTGGTCGCCGTCGCCGCGCTCGCCGCCCGCCGCACCGGCCACAAGGACCTGCCCGCCTGGCGGATGCCGCTCTGGCCGGCGACGCCGGTGGCGCTGATCGTCGTACTCGTCTACATCCTCAGTCAGCAGGAGGCCACGTACCTGCTGTGGACCGGCGGCATCATGGCGGCGGCCACCCTCTACTGGGCCCTCTACCTCCGCCCCCGCCGCGTCAGCCGCTGGCTGATCACCCTCCCCGAGGATGCCCGTACCTGACCCCACGTGGACGGGCCCTCCCGTCCACTGGGCCATTGGTACAGTCGGAGTCCGCATCAGCAGACCAGGAAGAGGCCGACGGACCATGGCGGTGGACGCGCTCGACACCCGCATCCTGCGGCTGCTCATCGAGCAGCCCCGGACCAGCGTGCGGGAGTACGCGCGAATCCTCTCCGTCGCCCGGGGCACCGTGCAGGCCCGTATCGACCGGCTGGAGCGGAACGGTGTGATCACCGGTACGGGCCCGGTCCTCTCCCCCGCCGCGCTCGGCCACCCGGTGCTCGCCTTCGTCCATCTGGAGGTCACCCAAGGGCATCTGGACGAGGTGGGCGAGGCCCTCGCCGCCGTGCCGGAGATCGTCGAGGCGTTCTCGACCACCGGCGGCGGGGATCTGCTGACGCGGGTCGTGGCCCGCGACAACGAGCACCTGGAGGATGTGATCCAGCTGCTGATCCAGCTGCCCGGCGTGGTGCGGACCCGCACCGAAGTGGCCCTGCGCGAGCGGGTTCCGCACCGGCTGCTGCCGTTGGTCCAATCCATCGGCCTCGCCACTGCCGAACCGTCGAACTGATCACCGCCTTGGCATGCTGGGTGCCATGAGCACTCGGCCCACCCCTGCCCTTTCGGTCATCTTCGATCTCGACGGCACGCTCGTGGACAGCGAGCCGAACTACTACCGGGCGGGGCGTCGGCTCCTCGCCCGTCACGGCGTGCCGGACTTCACCTGGGAGCACCACACCCGGTACATCGGGATCAGCACCCGCGAGACGCTGACGGCGCTGCGGGCCGAGTACGGGATCGCGACACCCGTCGACGAACTCCTCGCCGGCCAGGACGCTCTCTATCTGGAGCTGGCGCGATCCTCGACGGAGGTGTTCCCCGAGATGCGGAAGTTCGTGGAACGGCTGCATCAGGAGGGGATCGCGACGGCCGTGGCATCGGGTTCGTCCCGGGCCGCGATCGAGGCGGTGCTCGCGGGCACCGGACTCGGCGCGTACGTCACGACCTATGTCTCCGCCGACGAGGTGGCGCAGGGGAAACCTGCACCGGATGTGTTCCTGGAGGCCGCGCGGCGGCTGGGCGCCGCGCCCGGCGACTGCGTGGTGCTGGAGGACGCGGCGCCGGGCGTGGCGGCAGCCCATGCGGCGGGCATGCGCTGCATCGCGGTTCCCTATGTGGCGTCGACGGCCGACGATCCGGCGTTCACCACGGCGGGGCTGCTCTTCCGCGGTGGTCATGGCGAGTTCACGGCGCAGACCGCGTACGACTGGCTGGCCGGAGCTCAGCCTTCCTGATCTTGCGAGCTGGTCCGGCGTCAGGTGCGCTGAACGGGTAACCCGTCTCACCACAGGCCGAGCCGTCCCACCGGGCATGGAGTGACTCGTCCCGAGGCCGCGGTCGGATCCCCTGACCGCGTACGCACCGGCCCTCCACCGATACGTCGAGAGGGCGCCCGGCCATCCCGCGGGACACGGTCACCCCGGACTCGGGGCGGTCGATGCGCGTCGTGGCGCGGGCGGTGAGCTCCGGCCGTCACTGGTCGTCAGGCGTCCGTCAGGAGATACGGTTCCGGCGTCAGCGGTTCGTCAAGTCGCGCCGACCACCCGTCCCGCTCTCCGTAGCCTCTGCACCATGCAACGACCTGTGCCCGGGGCAGTCCCCGATCCCCACGCGCGCCCTGCCGGCCGCGTCAGCCGTTCCGGCCGTACCCTCCCGACCCCGGGCAGGACGGCGTACGACCGCAAGTGGTCCGGGGACGTCCGCTTCGCGGGCGGCTGCTCCGTCACGCTGCTGGGCCTCCTGCTGGCGGTCGACGCGGCCGTCGGCCGGCTCACCTGGCTTCGTGTCCTGCTGTGGGCGGCGATCGCCGCGGCGCTGTGTGCGGTCCTGGTGCCGCCGCGGGTCTGCGCGGGCACGGGGTGGCTCTCCTCCCGCGGCCTGCTGCGCAGAACGACCGTGCGCACGGACCTCCTGGTGTCCATACGCTGGTCCGACGGCGTCGCGCAACGCCTGTTGCTCCGGGACGCCCACGGCTGCCGGGTCGAGCTCGACCCCCGGGTGTTCGTCGCCAACCCGGCCCTGTGGCACCGGCTGGACGAGGACGCGCGCACCTCTATGGAGCGCGGGACGCTGCTCTGTGGGGCGACGGCGCTGCGGCAGCTCGGAGACCGTATCGACCGTCGCACGGCCCGGACCGTGTTCGATGTCTCCGGTCTGGAGTAGGGGTCCTCCGGGCCCGCCGTCCTGTCGTCACGGTCCCCCGCTGCATGCCGGGCCACCGGGACCCTCTACGGTGTCGCTGCACGTTGGGGTGATGATGATGGTTGTGAGGGGAGATCGGCGGATGCGACGTGCTGGACGTGGGTTGTCGATCACAGGGGCCGTACTTGCCGTCCTGGGGATCGTGATGACCGCGGGGGCGCTCTGGACCATCAGAAGTGACTACACGACGGTCACGCTCAGGGGCGAGTCCATGGAGCCGACATACGCCCCGGGTCATCGGGTCCTCATCGCGAAGACCGGTGGCGAGCAGACGCGGACGGGAGACGTGGTCCTCTTCAGCCTGCCCGGCCGTTACGAGAGCGAGGCCGTGATGAAGCGTGTCATCGGACTCGGAGGCGACCATGTGGTCTTTGACGGGACCCGGTTGACCGTCAACGGGACACCGCTCAAGGAGCCGTATCTGAAGGGGGCGGATGTCGACGGCGGGCACGGCCCGTACGACGTCAAGGTTCCGGCCGGGCGGATGTTCCTCCTCGGCGACAACCGCGGGAACTCCAACGACTCGCGCTACTTCTCCGGCGAGGACTCCGGAACCGTGCCCGTGACGGCCGTGCGGGGCCGGGCACTTGACGATGCCACCGTGCCGACGCTGCTGGGCCTCGGCGCCCTGCTCGGTGTGGTTGCCACCCTCGCGGGTGCCGTCTGTGCGCTGGTGGGCGGGCTGACACGGCGGCGCCGGGCAACGGTACCCCCGCCCTTTACCAGGTACGCAGGTGCCGGATATCCCGCTCCCGGGGGTCCTCCGCCCTTCCGGCGCCCCTGACGCGCGGCGCCATGTGACACCCGGCCCTCAGCGTTCGGCGCCTCGCACCGCCGCGCCGAGGCGACGAGCACCCTCGGTCTGTCCGCCGGTCTCCTGGCCGGCGCCATCGGCGCCGAGGGCGCTCTGACCGTGGCCGCGATCGGCTCCGCCGCCGTGGTGATCGGGCTCGTCGTCTCACCGGTCAGCAGACTGAGCAGGCTTCCGTCGGCGGTTAGGGAGGAAGCTGCTGAGACAGCCACGCTCGGAGAGCCGGTCACGCCAACTGGTTGACCAGGGCGGTGAAGACCGTGGGAAGGCGGGTCGCGGTCGGGACGATACGACGGGCGAGTTCCGGGTGCTGGCGGACCCGGAGCAGCGACTCGGTGAGCAGGCGGTGGCGCCGGGAGACCTTGCGCCACGCCCGCTCGTACGCCAGTGGGCGGTCGTCCCGGATGCAGCGCACCAGTTGCGCGGCCCCGGCGAGGGCCAGGGAGATCCCTTCGCCGGTGAGCGCGTCGATGTATCCCGCGGCGTCCCCGACCAGCAGGACCCGCCCGGCCGCCCGGGAGCCGACACGCTGGCGCAGCGGTCCGGCGCCGCGCACAGGGGTGGTGGTGCTCGCGGGCAGATGGCGTGAGAGGAGGGGGAAGCGGGCCAGGTGGCTGTCGAACGGTCCGCGTTCCGCGGTCAGGACGGCGACGCCGACCAGGCGCGGGCCGAGCGGCGTGACGTAGGCCTCCGCCCGTGCTGACCAGTGCACCTCGACGCAGTCCGTCCAGGGCTCGATCGCGTAGTGCCGGCGCAGGCCGAATCTGGGGGGTCGCGGATCCGGGCGGTCCAGGCCGAGTTGACGTCTGATCGGTGAGTGCAGTCCGTCGGCGGCGGCCAGGTAGCGGGCGGTGATGCCGGCTGCGCGGACGCTGTCGGTGCTCTGCCGGATGCCGCCCGCCCGCGCCTGGATCACCGGTACGCCGAGTTCCGCCGCTCGGCGGGCCAGGGCTGCGTGCAGTTCGGTGCGCCGGACGCCGCAGCCGGGGGCGGGCGCGAAGAGGGCTTCGGCACTGTGGTGGTCGTCGACGTACCGGATCCCGCGCAGTGGGTGTCCGGTGACGGTGACGCCGAGTTCGGCCAGGGCGTGTACGGCGCCCGGCATGAGGCCCTCGCCGCAGGCCTTGTCGATCGGGGTGGGGCGCGGTTCGGTGACCACCGCTTCGAGTCCGGATGCGGCGGCGTGGATCGCGGTGGCGAGTCCGGCGGGGCCGCCGCCGACCACCAGCAGGTCGATCACGGCGTGGCCGCAGGGGTCGGCGCCGGGGCGGCTCCGGCCAGGGCGGTGTTCTCGCACCGCACGCGGGTTGCGAGAAGCGGCAGGTTGAGGAGTGTGAAACCGGTCGCGGTGAGCCAGTTGGTGTGTACGAGCGGCAGCGCGGCGCCCTCGACGATCACGGCGACGTAATTGGGGTGGTCCATCCATCGGTACGGTCCGGCGGTGACGAGGGGCAGGTCCGGCACCACGATGACGCGGGTGTTCCAGCGCGGCCCCAGCGTGGTGATGCACCACCAGCGCAGCCCCTGGGCACCGAGGGCCAGGGCGAGCATCGGCCAGCCGAGCGCGGGCAGGAAGGGGCGGCCGCCCAGCCAGGTCTCCCCCAGGCAGCCGGCCAGCAGCGCGGCGTGGAGGGCGACCATGACGGGGTAGTGCCCGCGCCCGTACTCCGTTCCGGCCTGGCGGCGGCTCCAGGCGGCGTTGCGCCGGGCGGTGACGAGTTCGGCGAGGCGCTCGACGGCGACCAGGAGGATGAGGACGGTGTAGGGGATCACGGGGCGGCTACCAGCGGAGGAGGACTTGTTCGGTGCAGAAGCCCGGCCCCATCGCGAGAAGGAGACCGGGCGATCCGGGCGGTGGCGGGTGCAGCGCCAGGGTGTCCCGGAGGACGTGCAGGACGGATGCGGAGGAGAGATTGCCGACTTCGGCCAGCGAACGCCAGGTCGGTTCCAGCGCTCGGGCGGGCAGATCGAGCGTCTCGCGTACGGCTTCCAGGACCTGGGGCCCGCCGGGGTGGCATACCCAGGCCGTCACGTCCTGCGTCTTGAGGTCGTGGCCGGAGAGGAAGGAGCGCACCTCGTCGCCGAGCGTCTCGCGCACCAGGTCGGGGAGGTCGGCGCCGAGGACGATACGGAAGCCCGCGTCGCCGATGTCCCAGCCCAGGCTGCGTTCGGTGCCGGGGTAGAGCGTGCTGCGGGTCGCGACCACCTCCGGCCCGCGCTGTTGTTCCCGACGGTGCGGGTGGTCCCGGCCGACCGCGAGGACCGCGGCGGCGCCGTCGCCGAACAGTGCGCCCGCCACCAGGTTCGGCACGGACGCGTCGGTACGTTGCAGGGTCAGCGAACAGAGTTCGACCGAGAGCAGCAGCGCGACCTGTCCGGGGTGACCGTCGAGGTAGTCATGGATCCGGGCCAGTCCGGCGGCTCCTGCCACACAGCCCAGCCCGAAGATCGGCACGCGTTTCACATCGGGCCGCAACCCGACCCGTCCGGCGAGCCGCGCCTCCAGCGACGGGGCGGCGATGCCGGTGACCGAGGTGGAGATGACCAGGTCGATCTCGCTCGCGTCGAGACCCGCCCGGTCCAGGGCACCGCGCACCGCCCGCTCCCCGAGCCGGAGGGCGGATTCGATGAACGCGTCGTTGGCCTCCCCGAAGCCGCTCAGGGAGGCGTACCGCTCCAGGGGCAGGGCCAGATGGCGGCCGCGTACCGTGGCGGACGTGTGCAGGCGTTCCAGCACGCCGCGGTCGGCGCCCGAGGGCAGGCACATGTCGGCGAAGGCACGGGTGATCTCGGACTGCTCGTACCGGTGTGGCGGGAGCACACCATGGATCGCGATGATTCGCGTCATTCCATCACCATACGGGCGAATAACGTATTTTGATCGAACGTCATGAATCACACTTTTCGGGCAGCTTCCGTGTCCGCCTCGGTGCCTGCCGCCACGCCGGCGGCCGCTCCCCGCCCCGGCCGGGTCGCGGTGGCCCTGTTCCTGTCGGCCCACCCGGCCCCCGCATTGGCCGTCTCCGCCCTGATCACCGCGCTGGCCGTGGCCGCGGGACGCGATGCGTCCGGCAGCTGCCTGGTCGCTGTGACCATGCTCACCGGGCAACTCTCCGTCGGCTGGAGCAACGACTGCATCGACATCGCACGGGACACGGCGGCGAACCGGCGCGACAAGCCGCTCGTGAACGGCGCCGTGAGGGCCCGAACCGTCGCGGTGGCCGCCTGTACCGCGCTTGTCCTGTGCGTCCCCCTGTCGCTGGCGAACGGTGCGACGGCGGGCGGCGCCCATCTGATCGGGGTCGCCGCCGCCTGGTCCTACAACCTGGGACTCAAACGAACACCGTGGTCCTGGCTCCCGTACGCCGTCGCCTTCGGCCTCCTGCCGGCCTTCGTCACGTTCGCGCTGCCGGGCCACCCCTGGCCGGCTGCCACGCCCGTGGTCGCGGGCGCACTCCTCGGCGCCGGCGCGCACTTCACCAACGTCCTCCCCGACATCGACGCCGACCTGGCCGCGGGCGTCCGCGGCCTGCCCCAGCGGTTGGGCCGACGCCGGACCCGTACCGTCGCGGCACTCGCGCTGCTCGCCGCATCGGCCGTCCTCGTCCTCGGCCCACCGGGATCGCCGGACGCGACGGGCTGGACCGGTCTCGTCGTGACCGGGACCCTGGCCGTGGCCGTCTGCCTCCCGCTGCGCTCCGCACCCGACAGCCGCCTGCCGTTCCTGGCCACGCTCGGCCTGGCCGGGATCGACATCGCACTGCTGCTCCTGCACGGCAGGGCGCTGGGCTGATCACCCTTCCCACGGACGCCGCAGCCCGCCCGGCTTCCCGACCAGGGGCGTCCGGCGGATCGGGGCCGGACAGGTCGTGGCGTCCGGTGCGGTGCGTCGCGAGGCGGAGGAGCGTCCTCATACTGGACGTATTCGCTGCGTTCCGACACCGCGGCACAGTGCCGTAGCTGTCGGTTCCGCACCCGCCAGGGATGACGGGACAGTCCTTGGGCCGGCTCCGGCGAGAGCTGCCGGCAACGACGGGAGAGTCACGCATGTCGCGCTATCACGAGATGAAGTTCCGGGCGGTCACGACGTTCCAGCGGCGGATCGGCAATCCGATGCTCCGCCAGCTGCCGAACCAGACCCTCCTGGAGACCACGGGACGCACGTCCGGACTGCCCCGCCGGACCCCGGTCGGCGGCCGCCGGGTCGGCAAGGAATTCTGGCTGGTCTCGGAATACGGCGAGAAGTCGCAGTACGTACGCAATATCCGGGCGAACCCGAAGGTACGGGTCCGGATCAGGGGACGCTGGCACGCCGGAACCGCCCATCCGGTCCCGCAGGACGACCCGCGCGCCCGGCTCAGGACACTGCCGCGCTTCAACAGCGCGGCCGTCCGGGCGCTCGGCACCGACCTGCTGAGCGTGCGGGTCGATCTCAGCGACTGAGGGCAACCTGCCGGTCCGCCCGCCGGCGCCGGTGGCTCCCGGCCCGGATACGAAGGTCGTAGAGGTCCCGTACGGCGTCCAGCGTCCCTGCGGCAGCGGCGGAAGCGACGCGGACGCGCAGGAACGCCGGGGCCACGAGGACGAGGGGACCTGGGCAGTGTTCGATCCGCCCCCGGCATTGCCCGATCCTTGGGTGTCACCCCCCTCGCCATCGGGCCTGACACACCTTCGCGCGGAACAGGCGTACTCGCCCTGACCTCGTACGGCGTCGCCCACGGCGTGCCGGCAGGCGCGTACCGCATCCGAGAGGATCACCGGCTTCGCGGCCAAACCCGTCGGCCCTGCCTGAGTTCAGCGACCACGCCCGGCGTCATGGCGTCTCGTGCATTGCCGGGCCAGATGGTTCGATCGGAGCCGGAAGGGGCGAACGGGCCTGCCAGGCACACGGCGTCACGCTCGCCCGCTCCGGTCCGGGACTGTTCCACCACTGACGGGACGTGCCGGGGAGGGCCGGGTGCGAAACCCACGGAACGAGGAGGGCTTGCCCTGAACGGACACCTGCTGGCGGTCAGCGACCTGCACGTCGCCTACGCCGATAACCGTGCCATCGTGTCGTCCCTGCGTCCTGGCACCGACGCCGACTGGCTCGTCGTCGCAGGGGATGTCGCCGAGAAGGTCGCCGACGTCGAGCAGACGCTGAAGATGCTCAGCGAGCGCTTCGCGAAGGTCGTGTGGGTCCCCGGGAACCATGAGCTGTGGACCCACCCGCGCGACCCCGTGGAGCTGCGGGGCGAGGCGCGGTACCTCCATCTGGTCGAGCTCTGCCGGAAGCTGGGCGTCGTCACCCCGGAGGATCCCTATCCGGTGTGGGAGGACGAAGAGGGGCCGGTGACCGTGGCGCCTCTCTTCGTGCTGTACGACTACACGTTCCGCGCACCGGGAACGACCACCAAGGAGGAGTCCCTCGCCTATGCCCACAGGACCGGGGTCGTCTGCACCGACGAGTACCTCCTCCAACCCGACCCGTACCCGACGCGCGACGACTGGTGCCGTGCGCGGGCACGGCAGACCGAGCTCCGACTGGCCGCCGTTCCGGAGAACCACCGTACGGTCCTGGTGAACCACTATCCGCTGGTGCGGGAACCGACCGATGTGCTGCGGTACCCGGAGTTCGCCCAGTGGTGCGGGACGGAACTCACCCGGGACTGGCACCGCCGCTTCCGTGCCGCGGCCGTGATCTACGGGCACCTGCACATTCCGCGGGTGACTCACTACGACGGCGTGCGGTTCGAGGAGGTTTCCATCGGCTACCCGCGCGAATGGCGGGCCCGCCCGCCGCGCACCCCGCTGCGGGTCGTCCCTTTGTCGTCTCCCTCGGCGGACCGGACCCGCGCGGCCGACGAGAACGGCTGATCGCGGAGTGCGGGTGATCGGCGCATGCCGCCGATCGGCCGGACCGGCTCACCGGTCCGCCCTGTGGTGATGACCGGCGCTCCGGCACCTGCCGCGCACGCCGATGCCGAACCCTGCAGGAGCTCCTCGGTGTCCTGCCGGCGCTTGGTGTTGCGCGGCCCCGCGTCCACGTCGGCTGACCTTGGGCCCGGCGGCGCCCGCACGTATCCGACCGGCCCCATACGGTGCCTCTCGGCGGGGGATTCTGCCCGTCGACGGCGCATGCCGCTGAGCAGTGCGTCGGGACGCCTGAGCGCTTCCGGTCGTCCCGAAGGCCGACAGCCCAGATGATGATAGAGAGGACATGGCGCGAAATGGCACGTTTGTCCCGACGGTTCATTCGCGACAGTGGAGGTGCCATGGACGGCGACACCACGATGGGTGACGAGGTCTACCAGCCGGACGGCTCGGAAGTGCAGGACGACGCCGGGCTTCTGGACCCGGCCGACACCCTTGACGTCGGGGCGGGCCAGGACCCGCTCGACACAGGCTATTCGCCCCCTGAGCGGCCATGGGCCGTGGAACACCATGGTGTCACTGCGGCCGAGCAGCGAGAGGGAGAAAGTCTCGACCAGCGCCTCAGCGAGGAGGAGCCGGACGTGTACCCCCCGGACGGGGACGGGATCGGTGATGTCGTCGACACGGACGGTGAGATCCGCGACGGGGAGGTCGGTGATCTACGCGCGGGGCGACTGGTCGCGCCCGACGAGGGCGCACACGGAGACAATGAGAGGTGCATGATCGCCCTCGACATGGGAATCGATGGCGCGGCGGCCTCCGCCGAGGAAGCGGCGGTACATGTGGTCCCCGACCAGAACGAGCAGTAGGCCACTCGTAGGGGCAGCCTGAGCGCTGATGCCCGCACCCGGGCTCTCGGCAGAGTTCGGACCATGTGACTCCGTGGTCTGCAGAACCATCTCACGGACATGCCCTTCCTCACGCTCGGCAGCAGCACGCTGGACGCCCTGGATGCCGAAGGCCGGATCTCCTCCTACGCGACAGCGGACCGCCGGTGTCCCGACCTGTGGCGGCGCCGCCTCAAGGGCGAACAGCGCGACGAGGCTTTCACCCGAGACGTGCGACGGGAGCCGCGGGACCGACTCCAGCTCACCGATGAGAAGAAGTCGCCTACACGCAGATCGGTGACATCGAAACGGCCAATCTCATCGAGACGGCCGCCGAAGGCACCTCCCGTGCCTGGTCTGTCCATGGAGGCCGGTGACGGGGTTCACGGCCGAACACACCCGTCGAGACGCACACGTTCTCCGGGCACGGAACGGGAACATGAGAGTCGTCGTTCCATGAATTCCTGAGCCCGGCTTCGGCGGTCGGAACCCACCCGTCGCGGACCCGCCGATCGAGGCGATCGACCGGCCGTTCGTGCGCCGGGCCCACCGCGCACACGCCGACGGGTGCACCCGCGACCCACGACAGCGGTCCCCGCAAAATCACCTGCCTCTGCCACCCACGTCGCCTATCGTCAACGTGATTCCTGGCGGAAGCCTCGACTCGGCCAGGACGAGGACCACGACGTGGAGGATGACTGTGCGCTACCGCGAGCTGGGGCGAAGTGGACTGTCCGTGTCCGAGATCGGTTATGGCGCGTGGGGCATCGGTGAGTCCAGCTGGGTGGGTGCCACGGAGGACGAGTCCGTACAGGCCCTGCACCGCGCCATCGACCTTGGTGTGAATTTCATCGATACCGCCCGCGGCTACGGCGAGAGTGAGCGGATCGTCGGCCAGGTCGTCCGCGAGCGGGCCGGCGACGAGGTGCGCGTCGCGACCAAAGTGCCGCCGAAGAACGGCACATGGCCGGCGCCCGACGGCCTTGACCCGGTCGAGACGTTCCCGGGCGAACACATCCGCGCAAGCCTGGAGACCAGTCTGCGCACCAGCGGCCTGGACCACTTCGACGTACTGCAGTTCCATGTGTGGAGTGACAACTGGGTCGGCCGTGGCGACTGGCTGGAGACGATCGCCGAACTGAAGCAGGAGGGAAAGATTCGCCTGTTCGGCGTCTCCATCAACGACCACCAGCCCGACAACGCACTCGCACTCGTGCGCAGCGGCGCCGTGGACAGCGTGCAGGTCATCTACAACGCCTTCGACCAGACGCCCGCCGACGCGCTGCTCCCGGCCTGCGAGGAGCACGGCGTCGGTGTCATCGTGCGGGTGGCCCTGGACGAGGGCGGCCTCACCGGCCGGATCACGGCGGGCACCACATTCCCCGAGGGTGACTGGCGCAACCGCTACTTCCGCGATGACCGCCCGGCACAGGTCGAACAGCGGGTGGCCGCGATCGTCGCCGACCTCGGTATCGCCCCCGATGAGATCGCCGAGACCGCGTTGCGGTTCGTGCTGAGTTCGCCGGCCGTTTCCACCGTCATCCCCGGTATGCGCACCGTACGCAACGTCGAGCGCAACACGGCCCTGAGCGACGGGCGCCCGCTCACCGCCGACCAACTCGCGGTGCTGGCCAAGCACCGTTGGCAGCGCAACTTCTACTCCTGATCCGCGGGCGGGCGTCGCCCGTCCCGGCATGCGAAGCGGCCCGCGGAAGAGTTTCCACGGGCCGGTTCGTTCATGCCCTGCCGAAGCGGTCAGTCGGCTTGGATGGCTGGCGTCGCACCGGGAAAGTCCGGCGGCACCGCCCCGGTGACCAGTCCGGCCAGGTACTCCGTCAGGGAGCACAGTGACTGCGCCTTGATCCGGTCGTCGGTGAGCTGCGCATACGATCGCGCATATGCGGCCCGTGGACCGACGGGCAGCCGAGTGCCCCTCCCGGATCGACCGCACCTCCGTCTCCGAACGCGACCTGGCCATCGCCCGTACGGCGGACGCCGTGGCCAACGAACTCGGTGTGCCCTCGTGAGGTGCGGTGTTGCGCAGCCGTTGCATCGGCCGGTGCATCGGCAGACCCACGGGGACCGCCGACACAGCCGGCTCAAGCATCGTGGGGCATGCGCCCGGAAGAGGCCCGCCGTTCGACGGCGTCCAACGCCGGGGCGATCACCTTGAAGGCGCGGTCGGTCAGCTCAGCGGGGTCCTCGGCACCCTCACTGCCGCTCCACCGTTGCAGCACGGCGCCGAATGCGGTCAGCGCCATCCCGGCGGCCATCGGCGGGTACAGATCGGTGTCGGGGTCGAGCTCCAGACGGCGCGCCAACTCCGCCGTCAGGTCGTCGCGCCACTGCGCCTGGCGCTCCAGAAAGCGTGCGTGCAGGGCGGGGGTACGCAGAATCAGCTGCACCACTCGCAGGGCCCTGTCGGATGGGTCGCCGCAGGCAGCCAGGGAGACCCAGACGGCGTGCTGCAGCGCCACGGAGGGCCGTTCCTCGATGGGGCGGGCCGCCAACTCCGCGTGCATGCCGATGCCCATGTCGGCCAGAAACTGGACAACCACGTCCTCCTTGGACGCGAAGTACCGGAAGAAGGTGCGCTTGGACACTCCGGCCGTGGCCACGATCTCGTCGATGGTGACCGCGTCGAACCCCTTCAGCGCCAGCAGCTGCAGCGCCGCTTCGGTCAGCTCGTTCGAGACGAGCTGACGTTTGCGCTGGGCCAGGCTGATTTCGGGGTGGGAACTCACCGGTCAATCGTAGCGCGATGCCGCGCATGGCACTCAGGAGCATCTTGACACCAAGTGTCACGCGCGGCAGCGTATGCCATATGACACAGGAGCAGCGCTGGACTGTCGAGCGGATCCCGGACCAGACCAAGCGGGTGTTCGTCGTCACCGGAGCCAACAGCGGCCTCGGGCTGGCGACCACCCGGGCGCTCGCCCGCCAGGGCGGGCACGTGATCCTCGCGGTGCGCGACGAGGGAAGAGGTCACCGAGCGGTCGCAGAGATCACCGCCGAGCAGCCGGGCGCCTGCCTCGAAGTGCGCCACCTCGACCTGGCCGATCTCGACTCGGTCCGCGCCTTCGCCGATCAGTTGCAAACCGACCATTCGCGGCTGGATGTGCTCGTCAACAACGCCGGTGTGATGGCGCCGCCTCGACGCTTGAGCGCACAGGGCCACGAGTTGCAGTTCGCCTGCAACCACCTCGGCCACTTCGCGCTCACCGGGTTACTGCTTGACCTGCTGGCCGTCGGGCGCGACCCCCGCGTGGTCACGGTGAGTTCGATCAACCACCGACAGGGGCGCATCCACTTCGACGACCTCGCCGGCGAGCGCAGCTACTCGCCCATGGCCTTCTACAATCAGTCGAAGTTGGCCAACGCCGTCTTCGGATGGGAGCTCCACCGGCGACTGGCCGAGGCCGGCAGCCCCGTGCGCAGCCTGCTCGCCCATCCCGGCTATACCGCCACCAACCTGCAGATGAGCACGCCGGTCGCCGTGTGGCGGGTGATATTCGGCCGCATCGGCAACCCGCTGTTCGCCCAGCCCCCGGCCCGCGGCGCGTTGCCACAGCTGTACGCAGCGACCGACCCGAATGCGGAGAGCGGTCAATTCATCGGGCCGAACGGCCTGGCCGAGCTGCGCGGCGGACCGACGCGGGTGCGGATCTCCCCTGCGGCGGCCGACGCCGAGACCGGCCGCCGTCTGTGGGAGCTGTCGGAACACTTGACCGACGTGCGGTTCGTGTTTCCGACTCCTGACTGATCAGTTGGGGTGCTCACACCGGCCCGCACGAGGAGCGGCGGCGCCGGGGCACAGTTCAACGGTGACGGTGCCGGGCTTGCGCCGTCGAGTCTGCGTACGAGGACGTTGCGCTCATCGAGGTTTTCGCTGGAGGTGCTGTCGAAGGTCCGGTCCCGGGTCGCTACACGCCGGGACCGTTCGGCCCTCGTCCCCCGCGCATGCCGGTCGCCGACCGCGTACGGGTGGCCTTCGCCTGCGTGGATCCCCGTGCCCGCTGAAGAGCCTGATGGACCGACCAGACGACGGACACCAGCGGAACAACCACCACCGCTCCGAGCACCCCCGCCGCGATCGCGCCACCGATCACCGAGAGTGCGACCACGACTGGATGCAGGCGGACTGCCCAGCTCATCACGATCGGGTGCAGCAGGTGCCCCTCGATCTGGCCGATGATGACGATCAGCGCGATGACAACGACCGCTACGAACGGGCCCTTGGACGCCAGAGCCACGACGGCAGCCGCTGCGAGAGCGATGGGTGAACCGATCAGTGGGACGAAGGCGGCGAAGAACTCCAGCAGCGCCAGCGGAATCGCCAGCGGCACCCCGAGTACGAAGAGGGCAAGTCCCACGAGTACGGAGTTGGTAGTGGCCACCACGACGATGCCGTGGGTGTATCCGGTGAACGTCCGCCACGCCGCTCGGCCCGCGATCTCCATTCGCTCCCGCGCCGTCGCCGGAAGCTGTTCACACAACCAGTCCCACTGCCGGTCGCCCGAGTGGATGAAGAAGACCGAGCAGAACAGCGCGAGAGCGAACACGGTCATCACCTCCACCAGTCGGCCCACGCCGCTGAGCGCCGTGCTGATCAGGGTGGACCGATGGCTGGACAGGTACTGTCCGATCCGGACCTGCAGGTCGCTGAGTGCCCCGGGGTTCAACCGGAACGGTGGCTTCTCCAGCCACCGCTCGATCCTGGCAAGGCCCTCGCTGAACTGCCGCTCCAGCCCGGCACGTTCTCCGGCGACCGCCTCACCGACCAGGGACAGCACGCCGAGGACCAGGACGATACTGCCGAGGAGCGTCACCGCCACCGCGAGTGGCCGCGGCATCACACGAGCCAGGAGGTCAGCCGCCGGGCGCAACAACGCGGTGACGACCAGGCCGAGGAAGACTGCTACCGCAACCTCGTGGAACCGTCCCAGCACGGAAAAGACGGCGTAGACGACAGCTCCCACGACGAGCGTCCGCCAGGCGTAGGCAGCGGCCGTCCGCAGCGCGGCGGGCACATGCAGGTCCTGCGTCGGGTCGACCGCTGCGCGCTGCGAGCCCGGGTCCCGAGGCGCGGGACCCCTGATGCCACGCATCGCCTGGCGCGACGCCGCACGGACCAGATGCCTCCGCCTTCCAGGCCGGGAGCCAGGGTCCGGATTGTCGGGCTGGAGATGCGATCGCCTGGGCATTCCTTGCTGGTACCAGACGGCGTCGCGTCCCCCCGGCTCCCGCGGCTGCACACTCGCGAAGTCACCCGACAGGCGCAGTCGCTGGTTCCCTGCGGAGATCGCAGGCTGATTGCCCGCAAAGGACGGCCACGGGTCACACAGGCGGGGCCGGGACGGAACTGCGGCGGCAGCCCGGCTGACCACACCATCGTCGGTGAACTGTCGGTCCAGGAGCCGCACTTCCGGCCGTGGTGGGCCTCCCACCAGGCCGCCGTCATGGACCCGGTCCGCATCCGGGGTGTCCCTTGCGCGTTCCGCCGGGTGGAGCAATCGACTGGTTCGGTGCCGGATGCCGACCAAGACTGGTCCCGTCAGGGTCGGCCGGTTTCCGGCCCGCCATTGGGGGAACCGACCCATCGAGCCTGAGGGAGCACCTGTGGGCCTCACGATTCTGCGAGCCGGTCAGGGCACGTGGCTGTTCCTCGTCCTCGCGAGCTGCACGCTCGTACCGCAGAGCGCTCCCGGCGCGCTGCCGGCTTCCGGGCAAGCAGCGGCGGACGTCAGGCGCGGAGTCGGTGGCATGCAGTCGGCGGAAGCGAGATGAGACCGTGCCCAGGTCCGCGCACACCCAGCTGATCGTGCTGCGGCACGCCAAGTCGGCCTGGCCGGAGGGTGTATCCGACGATGAACGTCCGCTCGCCGGGCGGGGCCGCCGGGACGCCCCGGCGGCCGGGCGGTGGCTGCGCGAGGCTCGGTGTGTGCCCGATCTGGTCATCTGCTCTACCTCCAGGCGTACCCGTGAGACATGGGAGCTTGTCGCGGCGGAACTCGGTGCGGTACCGAAGGTGGTCTTCGAGCCGCGGGTCTACGAGGCAACCGCCTCCGCCCTGCTCGATGTGGTGCGTGCGGTCCCGGAGCGACGGCGGACCGTGCTGCTGATCGGCCATCAGCCAGGCGTACAGGACCTGGTCCTGTCCCTGGCCGGAGAAGGTGACGACCAGGCACTCGCACGGGTCCACGGAAAGTTCCCGACCTCGGCCATCGCCGTGCTCCTGTTCCCGGGGCCGTGGGCCCGGCTCGGACCCGATACCGCGGCACTCACCGCCTTCGCGATTCCCCGCGGCCTGACCGTCGGGCGTTGAGCACCCCCGCCCCCAGCAGGCCGAACCAGCGCTCCGACGACGATCCGGTCGTTGACGAGGGCATGGGAGGAGCGCTGCCGATCGGCCCGCCTCGGCCTCACGCGGCCGGCCGGGGTGTGGCCACCCGGCGGAGAGGCTGAGACGCGGCCTGCCCCTCCGCGCCGTCTGCCGCCACCCGGAGGCCCTGGGCATTCCTGCCCGCGCGCTTGGCGGGTTCACCTGACGCACGCGTCCTGCTCACCAGTTGGGTGAGTGTGAGCTGCCTGGCCATGACCCCTCGGGCCGGCCGACGCCGACGGGGCTGGTGACGGGGCGTGTGGCAGCCCTCCGCCGGGGCGGGCACGTACAGGTGCTGCCGTCGGCCGGTGTCGCGGGCGAGAGCATCGCGGAGCAGGGGCAGGTGCGCGCTCACCGCTGCGAGGCAGTCGTGTTCGTCCCGGCAGGCGGGGCAGGTCGTCAGGTGGGCGCGGACCCGAGTGGTTTCGTCGGCGGCGAGGGCATTGAGTGCGTATCCGGCCAGCAGCTCACGGATCGTGCTGCATTCCTGGGGTGTGGTGAACATGGCGGGTGTCCTCTCGGTGCGGGGGCCGCGCGGTCGGTGCGGCCATGGGGTTCAGTCGCGGGCGTCATCCTGGTCCTGCTCGGTGACGTCCATGGCGGAAGTGGTCTGTTCGGCGGTGCTGTCCTGGTGGGTGCGGGTCGCCTTCGATCGGCGGGGCCTGCGCTCTGCGGGCCGGCCCGGCGCCGGGAGAGGAAGACTGTGGCTGCGAACAGCAGCGGGAAGATCCAGGAGGTTCAGCCGTGGATCGGGGATGCGGTGGGCGGGCGGCGCAGCGAATGGTGCGCGGTGCCGTGGGCGCCGGGGCCGCGGCCCGAAAGTGTGGTGATGGGCGTGTCCCTCACCATCTGCCCCCGGTGCGGGACGAACCTGTGGCGCTGTTGTGCGGCTTCGTCCTGCGCCGGTCAGGCGTCGCGTCGCTTGAGGAGCAAGGCCGCGAGGCCCAGGAGGGCCGCTGCGTATCCGGCGAACAGTGACAGACCTGTCCAGGGGGCCATCGCGGGATCGGGGACGACGGCGAGCACGGCTTGTCCGGCGTTGCTGGGCAGGTAGGGGTCGATGTGCTGAGCCCAGTCGGCCGGCAGCAGGGCGCCCAGTCCGGGCAGGACGAGCAGGATGCCCACCAGCGTGGCGATGGCTCCCGCAGAGCTGCGGATGATGGCGCCCAGGGCGACGCCGAACAGTCCGACGACAGTGAGGTAGAGGGCGGTTCCGAAAACCACACGGGCGACGCCGGGTTCGGAGAGATGCGTGTCCAGGTGAGCGGAGGACAGGACAGCCTGGCCACCGAAGAAGGCGGCGAAAGCGGCTGCGGTCATCAGGACGAGGACGACGCCGGTGAAGACGGCGGCCTTGGCCACCAGCATGGGCAGCCGCCTGGGGACGGCCGTGAGCGTGGCGTGAATCATTCCGGTGGAGTACTCACCCGTGAACACCATGACGCCGAGGACACCGATGGCCAACTGTGCGGGCCGGTACATGCCCAGGCTGACCTCGGCTCCGTTGAAGTGCGCCAGCTCCCGCGCGTCGAGGTGGCCTGCCCGCAGGTGACTGACCAGCATGCCCAACCCGACCATCGCTACCACGGCGGTCAGCAAGGTGATCGACGTGGAGCGCACGGTGCGCAGCTTGATCCATTCGGACTTGAGGACCCGCCGCAGGGTCACCTTGCCGGGGCGCGCTGCCGAGTCGAGCGGGTACGTAAGGACCGTAGTCATGACGTGCTCCTTACCTCGACCGGCTCGTCGGTGCTGTTGGCGCGGTACTCGACCGCGTCCCGGGTCAGTTCCATGAATGCCTCCTCCAGAGAGATCCTCTGGGGGGAGAGTTCGAGCAGGGTGAGCCCGTGCCCGGCGGCGACCGAGCCGATGTGGTCACTCGTCAGGCCGACTACCTCCAAGGTGTGGGGCGCGCAGGAGGTGAGGGTGACGTCCGGGCCGGCCAGCAGACGTTTCAAGCGGCCGATTTCCGGACACCGCACGCGCACCACGGTGCGGGCCGCGCCGCGGGTGAATTCCTCGACCGAGGTGTCGGCGATGAGCCGGCCACGGCCGATGACGACGAGATGTTCGGCGGTGAGCGCCATCTCGCTCATCAGATGCGACGAGACGAACACCGTGCGCCCCTCCCCCGCCAAGCTCTTGAGGAGATTTCGGATCCACCGGATGCCCTCCGGGTCGAGGCCGTTGACCGGCTCGTCGAGGATGACCGTGGCAGGGTCGCCGAGCAGCGCGCTGGCGATGCCGAGACGCTGGCCCATGCCCAGGGAGAACCCGCCGGCCCGCTTGTTGGCGACCTCGCGCAGGCCTACGAGGTCGATGACCTCGTTCACGCGCCGGCGGGGGATACCAGTGGTGGCGGCCAGGGCCAGCAGGTGGTGGTAAGCGGTGCGGCCGGTGTGGATGGCGCGGGCCTCCAGCATCGCCCCGACCTCGCGCAAGGGCGCTTCGTGCATGGCGTAGGGGCGGCCGTTGACGGTGACATGCCCCGCGGTGGGGGCGTCCAGGCCGAGGATGAGCCGCATGGTGGTGGATTTGCCGGCCCCGTTGGGACCGAGGAACCCCGTCACGATGCCGGGGCGGACCGTGAAGGACAAATCCTCGACGGCGGTTCTGTCGCCGTACCTCTTGGTCAGGCAGTGGGCTTCGATCATTGCGAAACCTCCGTTCACCACCTCACTTTCGCCCGAGGACGGCCCCTTGCGCATCGTCCCCGTGTAGCGATTCCGGGGTACCACGTCCGTGGTAGGAAGTCCGCCGGCCTACAGCGGGGACGGAACTCGGCACGTACCTGTGCCGGCGATTACGCGGATGTTGCCGAGCGAGTCGGCTCCATCGCCGGGCTGACCAGGCCACTCTGGTAGGCGATGACCACGAGCTGGGCCCGGTCACGAGCCGCCAGCTTGGTCATGGCGCGGTTGACGTGGGTTTTGGCGGTCAGCGGGCTGATGAACAGGCGATCGGCGATCTCTTCGTTCGACAGGCCCAGCGCGACGAGCGCCAGGACATCGCGTTCCCGTGGTGTCAGGCACTCCAGCCGCTCGTGGATGGCTGCCGGGCACGCTTCGGGCTGCGTCAGGAATCGCGTGATCAGCGCTCGGGCGGCAGACGGGCACAGCAGCGCTTCCCCGGCGGCGACCGTGCGGACGGCCTCGAGAAGCTCCTCGGGCCGCGCGCCCTTGCCGAGAAAGCCGCTCGCACCCGCGCGCAGCGCCTCGGCGACGTACTCGTCCTCCTCGAAGGTGGTGAGGATGAGGACCTTCACCCCTGCGAGGTCTTCCGACTCGCCGATCAGCCGCGTCGCGGCGAGGCCGTCCATCTCGGGCATGCGGATGTCCATCAGGAGCACATCCGGGTGCTGCGCATGGGCCAGCTCCACTGCCTCGCGGCCGTTGGACGCCTCGCCCACGGTCTCCATGTCGTCCGCAGCATCGAACAGCATCCTGAAGGTGCCCCTCAGCAGGGCCTGGTCATCGGCGAGCAGCACGCGGATCGTCATACCCATCTCTCCTCGGCGGTCCGTTCGTTGCCGGACCGCCCGTGGCCGTTGTGGCTCGCAGAGGCAGATCGGCAGTCACAGCGAACCCACCCTGCGGGCGGGCTCCCGCGTACAGCGTGCCCCCGACGATGGCAGCCCGCTCACGCATCCCGATCAGCCCGTGCCCCGTTCCCTGGGTCGGCTGGTGGTTCGGTCCGACGCGTCCGTCGTCCTCGATGGTGATCGTCAGCCAGTCGGGGCGGTAGTGCAGGAACAATCGGGCGTGGTCCGCGCCGGCGTGCTTGTGCACATTGGTCAGGGCCTCCTGCACGATGCGGTACGCGGCCAGGTCGACTGCCGGCGCCAGAGGTTCACTGACACCCCGCTGACTGTGCCTGACAACCAGGCCTGCGCCTTCGAACGACGCCAGCAGAGCCGGTAGCTGCGTCAGACCCGGCATCGGATCGCGCGGCGCCGCCGGATCACCCGACTGCCGTAGCAGGCCGACGGTCACGCGAAGTTCATCCAGCGCCGACCGGCTGGTGTCCCGGATGTTCTCCAGAGCGGCGAGTGTCTGCTCCGGCTGCCGCTCCGCGAGATGGACGGCGACGCCTGCCTGAGCGTTGATCAAGGCGATGTGGTGCGCGACGACGTCGTGCAGCTCCCGCGCGATCCGGACCCGCTCAGCCGCGACCCGCTGCTGTGCCTCCTGCTCACGGGTCCGCTCCGCGTTCTCCGCCCGTTCCTCCACGGCTGCCACATAGGCACGGCGTGACCGCACCGCGTCCCCGATGGCGGCCGACAGAGCCGTCCACGCCAGCATCACCGCCTTCTCCGGCTCCAGCCACGATCCCGGGGCGAACACCACGGCCGCCCCCACCAGGACGGCGGCCGTGATCGACGTCGCGGTCCAGGTGGTGCGCCGGTCGGTCTGCACCGCCACGGTGTAGACGGACACATCGACCGGGCTTGCCACCACCGGGCTCTCCCGGAATCCGAGCACCTGAAAAAGCACCCCGCAGCCGACCGCGACAGCCAGTACGCCGAATGGGTGACGGCGCCGCCACATCAACGCCGAGCAGCCGACCGCCGCCAGCACCACGCCCTGCCACCGGTACTCGATCCGGTGCTCGTCCGGCACAACAGCAGAAGCCACAACCGACAGCCCGAACAGCACGGCCGACAACAGCGCGTCCACCACGCCAGGCCTGGCTCGTGCTTCCCGCCTCCAACCGTTGATCACTGCCATCTCACCACCGTAAGCGCGGTGGCCGGGTCAGGCATCGTGTCGGTTCGGCGGGGCGGCGCCGGGCACGGCGCCGTTGACCGGGTTACGTGAGGGCTTGAAGGCCGGGACGGCGGCCTCCATCGGGGTGGCCACGCCGGTACGCTCCGGCCAGCGGCACAGGCTGCGGGCTTCTCCTTCGGCCCGGCCGGGCGCGGCCCGCCCTGTTTGCTTCCCCCCACCACGGAACCGCGGACCACGACGCCGCCTGCCCCTGACTGGCGAGCGCCACGCCAGAGGCCGGTGCGAGGCAGCGCCCCGTGCCGGTTCGAGTCCGGCCCCGGGGCGCGCCTGTCGTTTCTGACGGTTACGGGACAGGTTGTTGCTGCGTGACGCAGTGGATGCCGCCGCCTCCGGTGCCGAGGCGGTCGATGTCGAGCTGTTCGATGACTCGATCAGGGTAGAGCCGGGCCAGGGTTGCCTTCGCTGCGGCGTCTGCCTGGGTGTCACCGAAGTGGGCGCAGATGACAGCGCCGTTGCACAGGTAGAAGTTGGCGTAGGAGGCGAGGAAGTCCCGGCTGGTGGAGCGGATCTTGTTGTAGTCCGGGCCCTGGAGTTGCATCACGTCCATCGGCCGGTCGGTGGCTGTCGTCGATTCGCGCAGGATGCGGTACTGCTGACGCGCGTCCCGGGCATAGGCGTCGTTGTCGGACGCCGGCGGCATCTGGACAAGTGCTTCCCCGGGGGAAAGGAAGCGCGACGTGGCGTCGACATGGTCGTCCGTGATGTCCTGGCCGTACACGCCGTCGAACCAGATGACCTTGGAGGCGCCGTACGCTGCGCACATCGCGGTCTCGAGCCGGCTCTGCGACATTCCGGGGTTGCGGTTGCGGTTGATCAAACTGCTGCGGGTCGCCATGAGGGTGCCGTTGCCGTCCTGTTCGACAGCACCGCCCTCGCCGACCAGATCGGCGTGGGTGAACGGCACACCGGCGTATGTGGCGATCCGCTCGGCGACGAGTGCGTCCCTGGCGTGGGTCTGCTTGTTGCCCCAACCGTTGAAGTTCAGGCCGATCGCGTCCAGGCCGTCGGCGCCGTCGGTGCGGAAAACCGGGCCCGTGTCACGCATCCAGCAGTCATCGACCGGGATGGAGCTGATGACCGTGACCGAGGATCCGCACATCGACCGCGCCCTGGCGGCGCTCGCGGAGTTGGCGCACATGATGACGGGTTCGTATGTGGCGATGGTCCGGGCGATCAGTGCGATGTCCGCCTGGACTCCGCTGAGCGCGCGGCCCCAGATGGCGGTGCTGTCCGGCCAGGCCATCCAGGTGCGAGTGTGACGGACGTCCTCGACCGGGACGATGAAGGAGCCTGCCGGGGCTGTGGTCCCGCTCGGTCGGGACACGGCCCCGGCCCGTCCCTGGGCTGCCGCCGCCAGGGTCGCTCCCATTGCGGTCAGCCCTGCGGCTGCCAGGAAACTGCGCCTGCCCGGGCCCGATCCGGAGGGTCGGCCCGCTGCGTGATCGTTCACTTGTGCCTCCTGTGACGAATGTTCGCGGAGTGTCCGCAGTTGAGTGGAAAGCCTTGGAGGAGCTACTAGGGCATTTCGGCAACGCAGCGAGCGTGCGTGCCAGACGTCGCGCACCGGGCGCCCAGTTTGTGAGCTCCTCTAAGAGCCTGTCGGGTGACCTTCGATCGGAAAGCGGACGCGGTCTGGTGCGTGCGATTCCAAGGCGCCGGAAGGCTCTCGTAGCGGAGCTACTAGGGCATTTCGGCAACGCGGGAAGCGTGCGTGCCAGGGCGTGGGCGCCCGATCAGAGGTCACCCGACAGGCTCTAAGGTGGCCGAGGCGGTGACGGTCTGTCACAGAGCCCGTCGGGCTGACGCGATCCGTTCCGGGTCCCAGCCGGGATGGGGCACGGACTCAAGGAGGAGCCGGGTGTAGGGATGCTGGGGCGCGGCGAGCACCTCGGCGGTGGCGCCTGCCTCGACGACGCTGCCGTGGCGCATGACGATGACGTCGTCGGTGACGCACCGGACCACGCCGAGGTCGTGGGTGATGAACAGATAGCCGATCGACGTCTGTTGCCGGATGTCGGCCAGCAGGTTGAGGACCTGCGCCTGCACCGACACGTCGAGTGCGGCAACCGCTTCGTCCAGGACGAGAACGGCCGGCTCCACCGCGAGGGCCCGCGCGATGGCCACACGCTGGCGCTGGCCGCCCGACAGCTGCCTGGGCAGCGCGTCGGCTGCGCGTGTTCCGAGGCCCACCTGGTCGAGGAGTTCGCACACACGCCGGGCGTGGTTCATGTCGGGGAAGTGCAGGCGCAGAGTCTCGCGCAGGACCGCCTCGACGCTCGTCCTCGGATCGAGGGACAGGTAGGGGTCCTGGAAGACCATCTGGACCTCACGGGCACGGGCGAGACGCTGTGCGCGGCCCCGTACGCCACGGGGCCGGGATCGGCCCCGTACGAAGACCTCACCGGCGTCGGCTTGCTCCAGGCCCACGACGATCCGGGCGGTGGTGGTCTTGCCGGAGCCGGACTCGCCGACGATGCCGAGGGAACCGCCCACCGGCAGGGTGAAGGACACACCGTCCACGGCGCGCACTGTTCCGAAGGTGCGTCTCAGGTCCACGGTCTGCAGTACGTGCTCAGACATCGACGGCGCTCCTGTCGAGCCGGTCGCTGTGGTGGCAGGCGGCCTGGTGTCGGGGCTGCCCCGGGACGGGCTGGGGTACGGGGGTCTGCTGGTCGCAGACCTCGGTGGCGAGCGGGCAGCGGGCGGCGAAGGAGCAACCGGTCAGAACCGCGCGCAGGTCGGGAGGCTGGCCGTCGATGGCGGCGAGTCTGCCGCCGGGAGTCGTGAGACGGGGCGTGGAGGCGAGCAGGGCCGCCGTATAGGGGTGACGCGGGTGTGTGAAGAGGGTTTCCGCGGGGCCGCTCTCGGCGATCCGCCCCGCGTACATGACGGAGACGCGGTCGCTGATGGCGGCGGCGAGGTCGAGATCGTGGGTGACGAACAGCAGTCCGGTGCCGAAGCGTTCGCGCAGTTCGGCGAGGAGGGCCACGACCTCGGCCTGCGTGGTGACGTCCAGGGCGGTGGTGGGCTCATCGGCGAGCAGGAGGGCCGGGTCACCCATGAGGGCCGCTGCGATCATGACGCGCTGCAGCATGCCGCCGGAGACCTGGCTGGGGTACTTGTGCAGGGCGGAGGCGTCCAGCCCGACCGCCCGGAGCAGCTCGGTGGCCCGGGCGGTCGCGTCCACCCGGTTCATGGTCCGGGTGCGGCGGACGCTTTCGGTGAGGAAGTCACCGATGCGGCGCAGCGGGTTGATGGCGGCACGCGGATCCTGGAAGATCATGGCCACTGTGCCGGTGCGTAGGGCGCGCAGCTGATCGGTGTGCATGGTGAGCACGTCATGGCCGTTGACGCGGACGGCGCCCTCGGCGGTGGCGCCGGGCGGTAGCAGGCGTAGTGCGCTGCGGGAGGTAAGGGTCTTCCCGGAGCCGGACTCACCGACGAGGGCGACGGTCTCGCCGGCGGCGACGGTGAGGTCGACACCGTCGAGGACCGGGCGGGCGGTGCCGGGCAGGGTGATCCGCAGCCCTTGGATGTCGAGTGTGTTCATCGCTCTCTCCTGGCGACGCGGTCGGCCCAGCGTTCGCCGACCACGTTGAAGGCGACCACGGTCAGCACGATGAGGACGGAGGGCAGAATCGCGGACAGCGGGTAGCCGTACTGGATGGCGGTCTGTCCGTCGAAGACCATGCGGCCCCAGTCGGGGGTGAGCGCGGGCACGCCGAGTCCGAGGAAGGAGAGGCCGGCGAGGTCCATGAGGGCGTAGCCGAAGTTGATGGTGGACTGGGCGAGGGCGACGGGGGCGATATTGGGCAGGATGTGGCGCAGACAGATCTGAATCGGCGCATGGCCCTGGACCTGATAGGCACTGACGTAAGGGCGTTCGCGTTCCGCCAGGACCAGGGAGCGGGTCAGGCGGCTGACGTAGGGGAGGTAAGCGATGGCCAGCGCGATGACCGGGGCGAGCAGCCCCTCGCCGTAGACCGAGATGATCAAAATGGCCAGCAGCAGCCCGGGGAAGGCGAAGACCAGTTCCGTGCTGCGCGAGAGGGCGGAGTCGATCCACCCGCCTTTCCAGGCCGCGGCCGTACCGATGGCCACGCCCGCGACGGTGGAGAACACGACTACCCCGAGGGGGCCCAGCAGCGAGGTGCGGGCTCCGAGGAGCAGACGGGAGAGGGTGTCGCGGCCGGCTGCGTCCACGCCGAGGGGATGCCCGGCAGAGGGTCCGGCGAGTGCGTTGCCCAGGTCGATGCTGTTGGGGTCGTAGGGCACCGCCCAGGGGGCGAGCAACGCGGCTGCGACGACGAGGGCGACGAAGCCCAGACAGATCACGTAGAGCGGTGACCCGGCGGAGCGGATCCTGGAGAGGCCGGGCCGGCGGGTGAGGACTGCGGTCATGCGGAGGACCTCCTCGATCCGAGGGTGATCCGCGGGTCGACCAGGGGCAGCAGCAGGTCGACGATGAGGTTCACGATCATGAACAGGGCGACGATGATCAGGGAGATGGCCTGAACGGTGGGGAAGTCCTTGGTGGTGGTGGACAGTTCGAGGAGCTGGCCGATGCCTCCGATGCTGAAGGCACTCTCCACCAGGATCGTGCAGACCAGGAGCGTCGAGACGATCAGTCCGCCGGTGGTCAGGACGGTGCCCATCGAGTTGCGGAACACATGACGGCTGATCACCTGACGTTCGGGGACCCCGCGGCTGCGAGCCACCGTGACGTGCTCACTTCCGAGGGCTTCGAGCATGGCGGAGCGGGTGACCCGGGCGAGCATGCCGATCAGGTAGAGCGCGAGCGCGATTGCCGGGAGAGTCAGGTGCCAGACCATGTCACCGAAGCCCTCGCCCGCTCCACTGCTCGGGAACCAGCCGAGGCCGACGGCGAACAGGCCCTGGAGCAGGACTGCCGCGACGAAGGACGGGGTGCCGACGGCGAGCGTAGTGGTGACCAGGATCGCGGAGTCGGTGGCGCCGCCGCGCACGGCGGCGAGCCGGCCGAGCAGCAGTCCGACGACGACGACCACGACCAGCGCCATCGCGACCAGCAGCAGGGTGGTGGGAAGGCGGTCGGCCAGGAGGCGGGACACGTCGGTGCGGTAGGTGATCGAGCGCCCGAAGTCGCCCTGCATCACGTCGCCGAGCCACCGGAGGTACCGGATGAAGAACGGGTCGTCCAGGTGGTACTGGGCGTTGATCGCGGCGAGCGCCTCCGGCGAGGCCGAGCGGCCCGAAAGCAGGAAACTCGCCGGGCTGCCCGGCGCAAGGTACATCGCGCCGAAGACCACGAACGACGCACCGAGCAGAGTGGCGGCCATCTCCGCCATCCGTCGCACCGCGAATCTGACGAAGTTCACGTCGCGGCCCCCACATCGGCGGCCCACGGGTAGTACATGTACGAGATGGTCGTGGGAGCGCCTGTGATCCTCTCGTTGAGGAACACTGCTGTGGGCCACTCCGCGACCGGGATCCACAGCAGCTGCTCGGCGGCGCGCTTCTGGAGTTCGGCCTCCAACTGCAGCCGACGGTCCGGGTGGTAGACGGCGGTGGCCCGGTCGATCAGCTTGTCGTACGCCTTGTCACTGAAGCCGGCGAAGTTCAGGTAGGCGCCGGTCTTGAAGTTCGTCAGCAGGTCCAGCGGGTCGGTGATCGAGTCGTAGTAGGTGAGCGGGAACATGTCGATGCCCTCGCGCGCCTTGGGATCGGTGAACAGCGCGGTGAACGCGTTCGGCGCGATGGTCTTGAGCTGGATTCTCAGGCCGATCCGGGTGCCGGCTGCCTGGACCGCGGTGGCCAGGAGGGAGACGTCCTGGCCGATGGAGCTGGTGGCGACGGTCAGGGTCCTGCCGGTGGCGCCGGCCTCCTTGATCAGTGCCTTGGCCTTCTCGATGTCCTGGGTGGCCGGCGGCAGACTGTCGAAGGCGGCCTTCCTGGTCTGTTCCGAGGATTCGGCCCAGGCGGCACGGGTGGTGAGCGAGTTGGTGACGGTGCCGGCGCCGCCGAGGCCGGCCTTGACGAACCCGGACCGGTCGAGGGCCAGGGACAGTGCGCGGCGTACGCGGATGTCGCCGAGCGGGCCCTGCATGTCGGTGATATTGACGTTGACGGTGCTGAGGCCCTCGCCGAAGTACAGGGTGCCCGCGTCGCTGTTGCGCAGCCGGGCGTAGCTCTCGGTGGGGATCAGATATCCGCCGTCGGCTTCCCCGCTGAGCAGGGCGTTGGTACGGGCGGAAGGGTCGGTCAGGAAGCGGAACACTACTGTGCCGGACTTGGCCTTGGTGCCCCAGTAGCCGTCGAAGCGATCCAGTTCGATCGACTGGCCCTTGTTCCAGGTGCCCAGCTCGAACGGACCGGTGCAGGCGAGGCCGCCGGAGGTGCCGTAGTCCCTGCCTGCTGCCTCGACACCGGCCTTGGAGGCCACCACGCCCGCGGCGGTAGCCATGTACTGGGGGAACTGGGAGTCTGCCTTCTTGAGCTTGACGGTGACCTGGAGCGGGCCGGTCTTCTCCACGGAGGCGACGTTCTGGAACACCTGGGCCCAGGCGGCGGCGTTGTCCGGGTTCATCTGCCGGCCCAGGCTGAAGACCACGTCGTCGGCGGTCATCTCCTTGCCGTCGTGGAAGCGCACGCCCAGGCGCAGATCGTAGACCCAGGTGGTGGGGTCGGGATTCGATGCCTTTCGGGCCAGACCCGGCTCGGTGGTGAGTCCCGGTGTCCAACGCATCAGGCTCTCGCACACGTTGGAGAGGATCGTGTTCTGCGGGTAGTCGAACGCCACGGTGTAGTCCAGCGTGGGCGGCTCGGCGTAGACAGCCCAGGTGAAGGAGTCGATGTTCCCCCTGGCCCGCGGTGTTCCCGGCGACAGAGCGAAGGAGGTACCGGGGGTGTCCGCCCCGCTCCTGGGAGGGCCGGCGCAGGCCGCGAGCAAGGCGAACGAGGACAGTGCGGCGGTTGCCGCGGCGAAGCCGCCGCGCACGCCGCGGCGCCGTCTACTGGTGCAGGGTGGGGGTGGTGTGGTCATCGTGGCGCTTTCTCTCCGTTCGGCGGGGTGGCCGACGGGCCGTGGGGCCGGCCCGTCGGCCAGGTTGATTCCGGTTTCATGCGATGGGGGGCGCCAGGGGGATCTGCTGGGTGATGCAGTGGACGCCGCCGCCGCCGAATGCGATCGCGGGTGCCGGAACGCCGACGACCTTGCGGCCGGGGTAGGCCGAGGCGATCACGGCGAGGGCGTCCTCGTCCTGGGGCAGACCGGCCACCGGGACGACGACACCGCCGTTGGCGATGTAGTGGTTCAGGTAGGACACCTCGACCTGGCCGCCGGGGGCGTGGGCCAGGTCGACGAACGCCGCCTGGGGGACGTCGATGATCTCCAGCGGTCGGCCCTGGGCGTCGGTGGTGACCTCCAGCACCGCGCGGTTGGCGCGCATCCGGGCGAAGTCGGGATGCGCGGGGTCGTCAGGCAGGGAGACCACGACCTTGCCGGGGGCCGCGAAGGCGCAGACGCCGTCGACGTGACCGTCGGTCTCCGTGTCCAGCAGACCGCCGTACGGAAGCCAGATCACCTTGCTGACGCCCAGACGGGCCCTCAGCTCCGCCTCGATCTCGTCCCGGTTCATGCCGGGGTTGCGGTTGGGGTGGAGCAGGCACTGCTCGGTGGTGATCAGCGTGCCCTCGCCATCGACCGTGATCGACCCGCCCTCCAGGACCATTTCGGAGTGGATCCGCTCGATGCCGAGACGGTCCAGAAGCAGGCCGCTCACGCGGTCGTCGGCGTCGTACGGGTGGTGCTTGCCGCCCCATGCGTTGAAACGGAAGTCGACACCGGCGCGCCGACCGTCGCCGTCGAGGACGAACAGCGGGGCGGAGTCGCGGAACCACGAGTCGTCCAGCGGCAGCTCCACCACGGTGACGTCATCGCCGCAATAGGTGCGGGCATCGCCGCCGCAGCCGGGCGGGGCGACCATGGTGACGGGCTCGAACTCCGCGATGGCCCGGGCGACGTTCGCGTACTCCTCCTTCGCGGCGTCAAGGACACTGCCCCACAGGTCCGCACGGGTGGGCCAGGCCATCAGGCAGCCCTCGTGCTCGGACCATTCGGCGGGCATACGGAACGCGGTCATCACGTATCTCTCTTCTTTGAGTGGATGGAGCAGCTCTTGACTGAAAATTCAGTCAAGAATGGAGTCACAGAAAATAGAGGCGCCCGAGGGAGACCTCGTGCGCCGGCTCGGAACGCAAGGGCGCTCCGTCGAGGGTGACCAGACCGCTGCGCGCGTCGACCTGGACCTCTCCCAGGCGCGCGTTGCCGACCATGTCCGCGGGACCGATACCGCGTGTGCCGCGCACGGCAACGCGTCGACGGCGGGTGGCCAGAGCGTCATAGGGCCTGCCGGACGACCCGGACTCCGCCGCGGCGCGGCTGACGAACGCCACCGAGAGGTCCGCCGGTGCGGCCCCGTGGGCCCCGAACAGCGGTCCGAGCACGAGTGGTTCGCAGGCATCGGTAGCGGCGTTGGGGTCGCCGGTGACGCCGTAGGCGGGGAATCCGCTCTTGATGACCATCTGCGGTTTGGCACCGAAGAACGGGGGTCGCCAGAGCACGATGTCGGCCATCTTGCCGACCTCTATGGAGCCGACCTCGTGCGCGAGGCCGTGGGCGATGGCAGGGTTGATCGTCAGCTTGGCGATGTAGCGCAGGACACGCGCATTGTCGTCTCCCTCGCCGTCGCCCTCCATCGGCCCCAGCTCGGCCTTCATCTTGCCGGCCATGGCGAAGGTGCGGCGGATGGTCTCGCCGGCCCTGCCCATGCCCTGCGCGTCGGAGGAGGTGATCGCGATGGCGCCCAGGTCGTGCAGGACGTCCTCGGCCCCCATCGTCCCGGCCCTGATCCGGTCCCGGGCCATCGCCTCATCGCCGGGCAGGTCGGTCTTCAGGGCGTGGACGGAGACAATCATGCGGTAGTGCTCTTCGACGGCATCCCGGCCGAAAGGCAGGGTCGGGTTGGTGGAGGAGCCGATGACGTTCGGCACGCCCGCCATCTTCAGGACGTTCGGGACGTGGCCGCCGCCGCAGCCCTCGATGTGGAAGGCATGGATCGTACGGCCGTCCAGAACGCTCAGGGTGTCTTCCACCGACAGGCACTCGTTGAGGCCATCCGAATGCAGGGCGACCTGCACGTCGTGGTCGTCGGCCACCCGCAGCGCCGTGTCCAGCGCCCGGGTGTGTGCGCCGAGATCTTCGTGGACCTTGAAGCCGCAGGCCCCGCCCTCCGCGAGTGCCTCGACGAGGGGCGTCGGCTCGGAGGAGGAACCGCGGGCGAGAAAGCCGATGTTGACGGGCCAGGCGTCGAACGCGTTGAAGGCGTGCTTCAGTGCCCAGGGAGAGTTGACGCCGACTCCCCACATCGGCCCGAACTCCTGGCCGATGATCGTGGTGACACCGCTCGCCAGCGACGCCTCCATGATCCGCGGCGACAGCAGGTGCACGTGGGTGTCGATGGCACCCGCTGTCGCGATCAGCCCCTCCCCCGAAATGATCGTCGTCCCGGTGCCGACGACGACGTCCACGCCGTCGAGGGTGTCGGGGTTGCCCGCCCGGCCGATCGCGTGGATCCGGCCCTCGCGGATGCCGACGGACACCTTGCGGATGCCCTGCACGGCGTCGATGACCAGGACGTTGCTGATGACGACGTCGCAGGTCTCGCGTACGGCGGCGGCCTTGAGGTGCAGTCCGTCGCGGGCGGTCTTGCCGAATCCGGCCAGGAACTCGTCGCCGGGCCGCTGCGCATCGGACTCGACGCGCACGACGAGACCCGAGTCCCCGAGCCGGATCCGGTCCCCGGCGCGGGGGCCGTGCACGGTCGCGTACTCGTGCGCGTCGATGTGCCGGCTGCCCGGCGCACAGTGATCGCTGTGCCTGGTCGGCTTGCTCATGGGTTCGTTCCTTCCGGGCCGTGGACACCGTCCGCGCCGAGGTAGCCGCAGGCCGCGGCCTTGCGCAGGGCCTCTTCCTTCGCCCCCGGGGCATCGAGGGGGCCGTCGACGAGACCGGCGAAGCCGATGGCGATGCGGTCGCCGCCCATCGGCACGAGGCCGACCTCGACGGCGCCGCCGGCGTCGAACCGCGTGGAGGACCCGGTGGGCGCGGCCAGACGCATGCCGTAGGCGGCGGCACGGTCGAAGCGCAGGCGCGGGTTGGCCTCGAAGAAGTGGAAGTGGGACGTCACGCTGATCGGCACCGCGGCGGTGTTGCGTACGGTCAGCGTCGTGGCCGGCGTCGGCGCCTCCACGCTCTCCGAGGCCGGCAGCACCGCACCCGGGGCACCGTCGCGCCTGCCCCAGGCGCCGAACGGGTCACTGATGACGGCCAGGCGGGTGCCGTCGTCGAAGACGGCCTCGACCTGGATCTCGGTGACCACATCGCCGACCCCGGGCAGGATGTCGTCGGGGCCCAGTACGCTGCGGCCGCGTTCGAGGGCAGCTGCCAGTCGCAGGCCGTCACGTGCCGCCTCGCAGACTGTGTCCGCGATCAGCGCGGTCGCCTCGGGTACGTTGAGCCGCAGTCCCCGCCGATGGCGGGACCGGGCAAGCTCGGCAGCAGTGAACAGCAGCAGGCGGTCCCGCTCGGTGGGAGTCAGAGGCATGACGGCCTCCGACTGACTCTCCCGACGGCTGCGCCGGTCGCATACGTGGCGTTCATTTCCTACTTCCGGAAGGTCGGCGGACTGCCGGTACGGGGTCGCTCCGCGAGGGAGAACCGAGGGTCCGCTGGGCTTCCCCTGGCACTGCGTGGGGCGCAGGCGGTGACGGGGGTGACTGCGTGTGACTTCCTGACGGCCCCTCACCGATACGGGCGAGCGGGCCGCCGTGCTCTGCGGCGGAGCCACTGTGACACTGACTGAAAACTCAGTCAAGGGATGGCGCACGTAACAGCCGGATCCGTCACCCCTCACACGACATCCACACCTGACCGCGGAACGGCCGGAAGAAAGGAGGGGACGTGGGAACGGGTACCCCTGGCAACTAGTGCGTGTATCGGAAGTGGCCAGAGTGCTGGGCGTCGCGACTGGCGCACAACGGCGCAGCTGGAACATGCACTGTCAGTGGCATTGAGTACGGTCTGCCCATGGATCCTCAGAGGGCAGGAGACGCACGGCAGGCGTGGGGCCGGGTGACCGCGTGGCTTGAACATCATGCCCCTGATGTGTTCGCTGCTCTCGGCGGCCCGGGGAGTCAGGCGGCCATCCACAAAGCCGAACTGCGCATGGGCCTAAAACTGCCAGCGCAGCTGCGGCAGTGGCTTCTGGCTCACGACATCGATGCAGGTCGGCAGCCTCATGCCGGATCGGGGCTGGTGGCGCTGGGGTGCCCGGGCGTCCTCCCCAGTGGCGGACTCCTTCTGGGCCTCATGGACGTCGAGCGTGTCTACCGCCACAAGATGGCCATGGAGGAATTGGCACCGTCCGGAGATACTGACTACCCGTCCTGGCGCAGGGAGTGGGTGCCGATCGTCTCGGAGCTCGACGGTGTCTACGGGAAGTTCGTGAACACGAGCACCGGTACGGTGGGGTCTTGGAGCGAGGGGTCGTTCCCTGAAGACAGCGAGTACGCCTCGTTGTTCGCCTTCTTTCAGGATGTGGCTGACCAGCTTGAGGGAGTTTCATCGGGTGCCTGGGGCGGACCTGGCAGGGCCCGTGGACGCGATCCGCGTCCGGAGGATGAACCCGTACGTCTCTGGGCTCGTGCGAACGGCTACCTGGTCAATGACCGCGGACGTATCCCCGCAGCCATTCGCGAGGCGTACGAAGCATCACGGTGAGCGCCGAGTCCGAAGGTGCCGGTCACAGCCAGTCGTTGATCGCGGCGATGAGGACTGTCGCCTCGTAGCGGACTGCGAGCTTGTCGTATCTGGTGGCCACGGCCCGGTGCCTCTTGAGGCGGTTGATGCCGCAGAACACACAGCCGAAGTCGTCCTCGCGCACGCCGTTGCGCTTCTGGGGCGCTTCGCTGTCGGGCCGTAGGGTGCGCTGTGAGGCCTTGAGGTAGACGTTCAGAGAGAGGGATATGACCATGGGGGACGTGCAGTTGGTGTGGCAGCGATTGGTGGACTGGCTGGAGACGAATGCACCGGCGACTGCATCGTCGGTTCTCGCTCCCGCGACGCCGGCGGCGATCACTGCGGCAGAGAAGCGCATGGGCGTCGTCTTCCCGGTCGACCTTCGGACGTGGCTCCTGGCCTCCGGGGCCGACAATGTCCCTGTTGGTGTCACGGAGGGGGTCGTGCCCGGCAGCAACCGCGATTTGCTGGGACTCGCGGCCATGGAGCGGACGTACCACTTCAAGATGGAGATCGAGCGCGACGATCCGTCCGACGATCCGGAGTTTCCCTTCTGGCATGAGCAGTGGATTCCGATCGTCTCGGACGATGATGCTTGTTACGGCAAGTTCCTGGATGCGCGTAGCGGTCAGATCGGTTCATTCGGCGATGGGGATGCGCCATCCTTCGGAGTTCACGAATCACTGACCGTTCTGTTCAGCGAGATGGTCGTCCTCATGGAGCAGATTTCTGCGGGGGCGCAGGGCGCAACTGGACGTGTTCAGGGCGGCAGGCTGATCTGGGACTGATGATCGGCATACGCACGTAGGCCCACGGTGCCGACCGACACCACGGGCCCACTGCTGTTTCTGCTGTGCTACTGCGGCTTGGCTGCGTCCATCCGGTCCTGGTTGCCGTCAATGACTGCACTGCTTTGGATCTCCCACCGCGATTTGAACCTTCGCCGCACCGTTCGAGATCCACTTCCGAAACACACCTAAGGGCTGTCCCGTCATCCCTGGCGGATCGGCACGCGGCGTCAGGTCCGGTGCATCGCAAGGCGGAGGGGCGTCCTCATACTGGGTGCATTACGGCGTTCCGACAACGCAGCGAGGTGCCGCAGCTGTCGTCGTGTGCCCGCCAGGAATGACGGGACAGCCCTTAGCTCCGCAGCCGCGCGAGTTCCGCTTCGATGGCGCCCTGCATCAGGGCACGCGCATGGTCGACCCTGAGTCCACCGCTGAGCCAGCGCATACTCAGCCCCTCCAGCAGGGCGGTAAGCCGTTCGGCGGCCGCGGCCAGCATCGCCGCCGAGGCCATCGGCTGCACCTGGCCCAGCAGAGCGGCCACCTCCTGCACCCACACAAGGGTCGCCCTGGCGAGATCCTCACGCAGCACCGGATCGAAGACAGCACTTGCCCGCAACTCGCCCCATGCAGAGCTGTTCTCCCGCACCTCGGCCGTGTCCTGCAGTTCCAGCAGGAGGATCTGTTCGAGTTCCTCGCGGGGGCCGAGCGGTTCGGCGTCCGGGTCGCGGGCCGTGGTGTAGCGCTCGGCGCGGTCGTTGATGAACTCAAGCGTGTGGCGGAGGATCCCGGTGCGGTCCTTGAAGTGGTAGTAGATCAGCCCCGTGGACACACCCGCCTCGGCGGCGAGCTCCTCCACGCGCAGACCGCGGACCCCGCGCCGGGCGATCACCCGGGCGGCCGCTTCAAGGATCTGAGTGCTGCGAGACGCCATGAACACGAACCCTATCGGTCCGTTCCCGGGCGCATGTGCCGGGCTGCGGCCGGCTGGGCGGCACCGGCCGAAAGACCTGCCGCCGTCTCCTCGGGGTAGTCCAGGGAGTATCCCGCGGCACCGACCGGTACGAGCACCGCGAGGACAGCCGCCGACGCGATCAGGACCGTGCCAACCGCGCAGGCGGGCACGGCGCGAACCGGAGTCCGTCCGGATGACGCTCCCACCGACCCCACTCCCCCGCAGGCCGCCACGGGATGCAGAAGCGGTATCTGGTGAACGATCGTGCTACTAACCAAAGATTCAGTCAACATAAGACAGTGACCAGTCGACCTGCCAGAACGGGAGCGCACGGTGAGGGACCGCAGAACGGCCATCCTGCAAGCGGCTGCCAGAGTCATCGCACGCCAAGGGGTCAGAGGGCTGCGGATGGAGGAACTGGCAGCCGAGGCGCGAGTCTCCAAGGCCCTGATCTACTACTACTTCGAGGACCACGCCGGACTTCTGCGCCACACACTCGAGTTCATCAGCGACCGGGCCGAGCGGTACACCGGGGGACGGTCCGGTCCCGCACGCCCCTCCTCCCCACGCCGAGAGCTGGAACAGTCATTTCTGCTGGAGTTCCAGGAGGTTCCCGAGGTGCGGGAGAACAGCACCGCATGGGGCGAGCTGCGAGCCAGCGCGGTCTTCGATCCACAGCTGCAGGACGAGCTTGCCCGGGCGGGTCTGATGTGGGTCCGCGAGGTGGCGGACGCCCTCGGCCGCACCCGGACGGGAGCGCCCGACCCTGCCCTGATCGCGTCCGCCGAACGGCTGACCGCACTGCTCGAAGGGCTGAGCGCCCGCTGGTTGAGCGGCATCCTGCCACTGGGGAACGCCCGAGAGCTGATGCGCGAGGCGATCGCCGTGGAGGTGGAGCAGCTGGGCCGGCACCCGGCCCACGGCGCCCCACCCCGACCCCGCCCAGCCGTCGCGTCGCACACCCTGCGATGACCGCACGGGACCGGTGTACGCACACCGGACTGTTTGACTGAATTTCCAGTCAGTGTCAGAGTGGCGGTGCGTCCATCCCACCAGCCTTCGCGGTACTCACGCCCGAAGTACGCCTCCGCACTGCTGCCGCCTACGGGGCCCAGGCCTGCGATTCCTGCTGCGCGAGGGCTCTCCGCGCCCGGTTCATGGCCGCTGGACAGTGTTGCCAGTCCACGATCGGAGTTCACCGTGTTCCACCGTCCCCCCTCCCGTCGTACAGCCCTCCGTGCGCTTGCCGGCGTCGGCGCTCTCGCTCTTGGTGCCGCGGCCTGCGGACCTGGCGATTCGGCGGGGGCTTCCCGCGCCGGTGAGGACGTCGCGACGGACGAAGAGCGCCGGCTCGGCGCCGAGTGGGAAAGTCACACGCGTACCTTCATGTCGTGGCCCGCCCTGGAATCGGTGTGGGCGGAGGACCTGCCGTACGTACGGAAGGACATCGCGCGTGTCGCGCGCTCCATCGCGGAGTACGAGTACGTCGTGATGTTGGCCAGGCCCGATCAGCAGGCAGCGGCCCAGAAGGCATGCGGCTCCCAGGTCGAGGTCGTCCCGCTCGCTGTCGACGACCTGTGGGCACGCGACACCGTGCCCGTGTTCGTGGAGGAGGCGGGCAAGGTCGTCGGTGTCGACTTCAACTTCAATGGATGGGGCAACAAGCAGGAGCACGCGAATGACGGCCGAGTGGGCAGCACTCTGCTGCCGATGTACGGGATACCCCGTACGAAGGCGCCCCTGGTCGCCGAGGGCGGCTCCTTCGAGACCGATGGCGAGGGCACGCTGCTGATCACCGAGAGCTCGATCGTCAACAGCAACCGCAACCGGGGAAAGAACCGGGATCAGATCACGGCCGAGCTCAAGCAGACTCTGGGCGTGGACAAGGTGGTCTGGCTGGCCGGCGTACGCGGCGAAGACATCACCGACGCGCACGTGGACAGCCTCGTGCGGTTCGCCGCACCTGGTGTCGTCCTTCTGGACAGAGCTTTCCCCGGCATGCCCGCAGACTCCTGGTCGCGCGCGGCCGACCAGGCGAACTCCGTACTCACCAAGGCGACGGACGCCCGGGGTCGGCGCTTCGAGGTGATCGACCTGCCGCAGCCCGACCTCGACAGGATCACGGGAAGCGGCGACGACTTCGTGTCGAGCTACGCCAACTTCTACGTCGCCAACGACTCCGTGTTCATGCCCAGGTTCGGCGACAGGAAGGCGGACGACCGCGCGCGGGGCATCCTGCAGGAACACTTCCCCAAGCGCGACATCGTGCCCGTTCGGATCGACACCATCGCCTCCGGGGGCGGCGGGATCCACTGCTCCACACACGACCAGCCCGGCAAGCCGGCCGCCTGATCCCGCGCCCCGCCGTACGGGGCGGCTGTGGCACCGCGATCAGCCTGCCGCTGGGACAGAGCCGGGAGGGCCTGCCGATCAGGGTGGGGCAACTCGTCGCCGCGCACGGCCGGGGGGATCTGCTGCCCCAGATGGCCACCGAGCCGGAGCAGGCCGTCTCCTGGAGGGAGCGCCGACCACCGAATCCATGCGGACTGAGCCCGCCGACGCCCTCGCGGCCGTGCTCCCGCGGACGGCAGGCATGTGCCGTCTGCGAGAATGGACGCTCGCCTCTGAGCGCGGCGAAACCGCCATGCTCGTCTCGTCACAGGAGAGCACGCACTTGTCCCAGAAGCACGCGGCCCCGTCCGACAGCAGCGGCCGCAACGATCTGCAGGCCGACTGCGCGAGCTGCTTCGGGCTGTGCTGTGTCGCGCTGCCCTTCGCCCGTTCCGCCGACTTCGCGGTGGACAAGGACGCCGGGCAGCCGTGCGCGAACCTTCAGACGGACTTCCGCTGCGGCATCCACACACGTCTGCGGGAGAAGGGTTTCCAGGGCTGCACCGTGTTCGACTGCTTCGGTGCGGGCCAGAAGGTCTCGCAGGTCACCTTCGGTGGAACGGACTGGCGGCAGGCGCCGGAGACTGCCCGTCCGATGTTCGAGGTCCTGCCGGTGATGCGACAGCTCCACGAACTGCTCTGGTACGTCACCGAGGCCCTCGACCTCGCGTCGGCCCGCCCCGTCCACCCGGACCTGCGCCGGTCGCTGAAGCGCGTCGACGGCCTCACCCGGGGGGATGCCGCATCGCTCACGGACCTTGACGTGGCGGCGCTGCGCGACGATGTGAACGCTCTGCTGCTGCGGACCAGTGACCTGGTGCGGGCCGAGGTGCCCGGCCGTAAGAAGAACCACCGGGGAGCCCAGCTGATCGGGGCCAGGCTGGGCGGCGCCCGCCTGCGGGGGGCCAGTTTCCGCGGTGCCTGCCTCATCGGGGCCGACCTCAAGAAGGCCGACCTGCGCATGGCCGACCTGATCGGGGCGGACTTGCGCGGCGCCGACCTGAGCGGAGCCGACCTCACCGGGAGCATCTTCCTCACCCAGGCCCAGCTCAACGCGGCCAAGGGCGACTCGGCCACCAAGCTGCCTGCCGCCCTCACCCGTCCCGCGCACTGGTAGCCCGCGGCGGGGCCACGACGACCGCGGTCGCCACTGTGCCTGCGCCGCCCCGGGGCCGCCGGCGAGCCGGCGGCAGAGCACTCACCCTCTGCCGCCGTTCCCTGCGGTGTGCAGTGATGGTGCGTCAGCCGTGGTAGTTGATATAGCCGTTGCGGTCGGGGTCGGAGCCACTCTTGGTGTAGGCGTGGACGTCGGCCCGGCTGCCTGACGGCTTGTACAGGTAGATGGTGTCCTTGTCGTTGTTCCAGATGAAGTTGCAGTTCTGACGGTAGACGACGTTCTTGGCGTCGGAGTCGGTGCCGTGGCCTCCCCGCAGCTTTACGTAGTCACCGGGCTCGAGATAGTGGCTGGTCGAGAAGGTGAAGCGGTTGCCCGCGGCGTCCTTGACGACGTAGCCCTTGAGATTGACGGTCGCCTTCGACGAGTAGTTCTTGATCGTCAGGTACTCGTCCTTGGAGTTCCCGGTGGAGCACTTGTTGGAGTCCGGGCCCGGCGCGTCGTACTGGACACCCTTGATCTTCAGCGCCGACGAGTACTCGGCTGCCTGTGCCGGGGCAACGGCAACAACCGCGATGGCCCCGGCAGCGGCGACAGTGGATATGGCATGGCGTATGCGCATGAGGAAGTCCCCCCAATGGTGCGGATGAAGCGCCTGGAGCATACACAACCCGTGATGAAGAGATGCAGAAAACATGATGGATATGTGAAGGCAACCGTGCGGCACACGCCCCGGACCCCTCAAGTGCCTTGCGCAGCTACTGAACTGACGGCTACACACGCAGGTCGACGCCGGGCAGTCGGTCGAACGCCGGACGCCTGCTACCTGGTCCTGCCTACGGCTGTCGCGGCCCTGGCGGTCCCGGGCCGACGGCGCCCGGCCGTGGTCGTGGCCGCCCTTCTCCTCGGCTGCGCACCGTGGATCGTCGAGTACGCCCACCGTGCACGGTCACCGGTCTCGACGCGGTACCGATCGGCTACCACGCCGGCTGCGTGTCGCGACAGATCGGCGGCCACGACGGGAGTATCACAGCCGACGGTCTGCGCGCGGCAGCGCGTCGCACATCGGTCGCGGTGATCGTGGCTCCCGCGGACAGGCCACCCGCCTACGCCCGCGCCTGGCGGCCCGAATATCCGCCACCGCTGCGTGGGAGCACAGGCCTCTCCGTCTCCGTGGCACCTCCCGGACCAAGGGATGGCACCCCGTCAGAAAGGCCGTCGCCATGATGCAACTCCCGGGCGCCGGCCCGCACTCGCCACATCTGCCGTAGCAGTGCTCGGCGATCGATCCGGCCGGCGCGTGGCCTCGCAGCGGACTCAAGGCCGACGCGAGACCACGCTGAGGTCCGCCCCGGGAAGGGGGCGACCGCCGTCACACTGCCTACTGGATTCCAGGGATCTCGCGGGCCTTGAATGCGGCACGGACCGCGTCCGCCGCGCTCTTGCCGTACATGCGTTGCGCCGTCGCAATCGTCGTCAACGCGGCGTTCTGGAAGCTGGTGTCGGGCGCGAAGCCGAACTGAGCGTTGACGATGACGCGGTCGGCCACCCTGGCGCCGAGCGCCCCGCGGATGTCCAGGAGTGCGCGGGACCAGATCTCGCCGTCCGCGTGCACCTCGCCCACCCGGTCCCCGTATACCTTGTTCCCGTCGATCCGGCGCAGACAGTGCGGGGCGACGCTGTAGGCGACCGAGTCCCAGTCGGCGACGCACGCCAGGTCGGCCTTGCGGGGCCAGCCGTACCGGGCGTCCGCATGGGCGCCGACCTCGACTGCCAGGTAGTCGCCGAAGGCCTCACCGATCGCCCCGGCCTCCGGGGAGGTGCCGAAGCCGGGCACCTGGGCGTTGTGCACCGCGTGTCCGTACTCGTGAACGATCACCTCGGCGTCCTCGGCATCGTCGACGCCGCCCTTGCCGAAGCGGATCTCGGCCTTCTTGTCGGTGAAGAAGGAGTTGTCCGCACCCCACTGATTGATACGGATGGGCTGCGCGCGGTTGTTGGCGCCGGGCAGTTCGCTGCCAAAGCCGAGGCCCTGCAGGTACTCCTGTGCCTCATTGACCCAGAAGTAAGCCATGACCTGCTCGAACTGGTCGTCGTGCCGGTTGTACGTGTCGGCGTCGGCGGTCTTTGCGGGGGCGCCGGTCTCCGACCTGATGTAGGCCCACCGTCCGGAGAGTCCGCCACTGCCGTCGAGATTGCGCAACGCGGCGAGGGCATAGCTCGAGGCGGGAACTGCGTCGGCCGAGTCCTTGGCATCGGAGAGCGACTGGTCGCCCGAGGACTGGACGGGGTTGACCATGAATACCCGGGCCTGTGGTTCGGCCGGGGCGGGGACTGTGCCCGAGGCCGAGGCCGCTCCGGCCGGAGCGAGCAGAGCCACGGTGGCGGTGGCCGCGGCGATCAGGCCGCGGGGTGTGCGGCGAGTCATGTACATCCTCCCGTGCTGGGATGTGGTGCGGTGGCGTGTCGAATAGCGGGGGATGGCGTGGTGCGAGCGTGATCCTTGCGCACGGGCCCTTCTTTGGCCAGGCCCTGAACGCGTTTGCGACTCAGAGCGGCAAGGGCCCCCACCGTGCGGTGGCGCTCTGTTCGTGTGCCGAGACGGTCCGCGTCCGCGCGCCGAGAACGGCCCGAGCCGCAGCTCGGAGACGTCCGACTCCCGCGGGTCGTCGCCCTCGAACGCGCTGCGGTCGATGTGGTTACCCGCCTCGGAGCCTGTCTTGGACGGGCCCGTTCACCAGGCCTGGCCGGGCGATGACCGGGCTCGTGCAGGCGTGGTCGCGGCGACCCGCAACGGCTCACCACGCGCCGTTCCGTCCGTGCGCAGTCGCTGGGCGAGAGGCTCGCGCAATCGAACCGGTGCGGTATGCGGTTCGGTCCGGTCTCCCGGTCTCAGCTCCCTTCGTCGTCCGGCGGGGGCACAGTGATCACGGGGCAGGTTGCCCTGTGCAGCAGCCCATGCGGGACGGAGCCCAGCCGCATACCGGTGAAACCCTCCCGGCCACGGCGGCCGACGATCACAGCGAGCGCATGCTCGGAAGCCTCCGCCAACGCCTCGACAGGATGCCCCCGCAGCACCGCGTGGTTCAGGGGAACATCGCGGTAGGCACTGGACCGCCCCGCAGTTGCTTCATGCAGCTGCCTGTGACACGCCTCGAGCGCGGCGTCCTCGTCGAAAAACCCTGGCAGCCGCCGCTGCCACACCCACACCGCACGCACGGAGGCGCCTTGCGAGGCAGCGGCCTCCAAGGCGTGATCCAGCGCGGCCTCGGCCGACCGGCTGGCGTCCACCCCGACCACCAGGTACGGCGGCTCCTCCTCGGTGCGCCCGGCTTCCGGCACCACGGCCACCGGACAGGCAGCGTGCGCACTGACCGGAACGGTCGTCGAGACGGCGCTGAGCATCTCCCCCAGCCGGCCCAGCCGACGCGAGCCGAGGACCACCAGCCGCGCGTGAGCGGACCTCCGTACCAGGACCTGGGCCGGAGTGCCATCCGTGATGAAGGTCGTCACGTCAAGACCCGGCTGCCGCTCATGGGCACGAGCCGTCGCCTTGTCGAGCGCCTCGTCGCCCAGTTGGCGCAAGGCCTTGTGGTGTGCCGTCTCCTCGACGCCGCGTACGTGATGGGTCACGGGCAACACGGCGTGAACCAGATGCAGGCGCACCCCACGGCGGGCGGCTTCGTCGACGGCCCAAGCCAGGGCCGCATCGGCCGGCTCCGCGGCGTCGACGCCGAGCATGATCGGGAGTGGTTCACTGGCAGCTGTCATGGCTTCCTCCACCTGTCTGCGTGCGCGGGGCAGCAGTCGTGGGCTGCGGCCGCAGCTCATACCTGCACGGTACGCACATGGACGGCGAGGCGGAGGGCCGAGCGCCCCCGTTCAGAGAGCTGTTCTCCAGGGCAAGGGCGAGCTCCAGGGACCTTCGGACCCCCGGTGCGGACTGTTCGGCCCCCTGCGATCGGGAGCGTGGCGCGGTGGACTGGACATGTCGTAACCGCAGGACCGAGGAGGTCTGGGCATGGCTGTCATCGCACGCAAGCAGAAGTTCCCGTTCCCGGATCTGCCGGACTGGTTCGAGGCCTTCCCCACCCGATTCACCATGCCGGCGATGGCCGATCTGTACACCATGAGGATCGAGGAGTTCACCGAGGAGGGCCGGTACGTCATTCGAGCGGAACTCCCGGGCATCGAGGCCAAGGATCTGGACGTCACGGTCGAGGACGGCAACCTCACCATCAGGGCCGAGCGCACCGAGCGCGAGGTGGACAAGCATCGCAGCGAGATCCGCTACGGATCCCTGACCCGCAGTGTCACCCTGCCCAAGAGCGCGGACGAGAACGACGTCCGTGCCGAATACGTCGACGGCATGCTGACCGTCAGCGTCGGTCTCGGCGAGGAGAAGGCGGAGGCGAAGCACATCGAAATCAAGCACGCCACGTGACCCGCACCGGGTGGTCGCCCGGACGGACATGCGCTGCCGTCCGTCCGGGCGACCACGTCGGGCACGGTCGTGGGCCCCGCCGCAACACGTCCTCCCACACGGTCACGGCCGTCGCCGAGTCCGCGGCAGGAAGCGTCGACGGCGAGAGGACCATCGTCGGCAGACGATGGTTCGTGGCCGAGAACCGCTTGCAGGCAGCCGTGCCTCCAGGCCCTCGCCGCGGTCACACGTACAGTCGAGCCATCAGCGCCGAACCAAGCCCATCCGGCCCTCCCGCGTGGCCCTGGCAGCCTGTAGGATCCGGCGCCCGCTTCCGGCAGGCCGGTCTCCCGGTGCGTCGGCTCCCCCGGTGAGACGCCACCCCTTCATCACACGTTTCCTCGCCACGCCCTGCCGCGGCCGCCATGTCGGCTTGCGTCCAGCCCAGTGGCTCCGTCCCGAGCACCGAGCGCAGGAACGGCACATGAAGGGCCGCCCGAGCCGATACGGGTCCCTGTTCGCGCGGTGATGGGCGCCCGCGCGTCTGTCGACCGGCCCACCTTCAGTGCGCGCTCCGGGAGGATTCCCCCTGCCGTTCCTTCCCCACCATCCTCAGCTGGGCAAGGACTTCGGCTCCCCGCCCGAGGCACCGAAAGCCTCGGGCGGTAGAAGCGCGGCATAAAAGGAGTGTAAAGATTGCCGGACCACGGCAATGTCATGCCCGGCGCTCGCGTGTCAACATCCGTTCGCCGGCAGGGCGCGAGCGGGGAGAGGGGCGGTGAGCGCACATGACCTGGTTTCCGGGGCTCGGCACCGCAGGGGTCGCGCTTCTCGTCCTGTCTCTCGTCTTCGATGGGGTGCTCAAGGAGCCACCTCTGGCGTATGACGGTCCGAAGCAGCAGTAACCAGGGAACCTGCCGCCGCTCGGCGGCTTCGCAGAGATGGGGTACGAGCCGTGTTCACTTGGCTCTGGCTGGTCTTCTGGTCGGCGTTCGCGCTGCCCTTGGCCGTCGCCTCGTTGAGAGGCTGGGCGCCCCGGTGGATCCGCCGTTCGACCAGTCCATGGGGCATTCGCGTGCGCGGGGTCGCTCTGCTGGTCATCTGGGCCGCCGGCACGGTCGGTCCACTGCTGCACTTGAGCGGTCTGGGCACCGAAGACTTCGGACTCCTCGCCACCGTCGTGCAGGTCGGCCTGTTGCTGTTCGCGGCCGGACTCATCGGCGGATCACAGCTCGGTGAGCGGTTCCACCGGCGCGAGATGCGGCGCCGGGCGGTCGATGACACGCGAAGCCGGGGAGAGACAGATGCCTGAGCCACTCCCGGCGACGCACACGACCACCGCTGTCGAGATGGACGCCACCGCCGAAGGACTCGCCGAACGTCGCCGTCGCGCCCGCGGATGGGTCTGGGCCGGGCTCGCGGCCGTGATCGTCGGGCTGTCCGTCGGGCCGGCCGCCGACGAGGCAGGTGTCGGCTGGGTGAGCGACGTCGCCGTAGCCTGCGTCGGAGGCGGTCCGGTCGCCGTGGTCGTGGGCATGGTGGCGCTCATCAACTGCCGCCGCATGCGGCGCGCGCTCACGCGCCGTCCCTGGATCGCATGCCCCGCCGTGACCGTCCCGACCCGTCAGGGCGCTCCGCGAGTGGTACTGCGGGACCCTGTCGGCGACGGTCTCGTGCTGTTGTCGGTACGCACCGTGCAGCAGCGCCATCACCTGGCCAGCCCCGGTCGCAACGGTGTGCTGTGGTGGTGCGGCGACGCTCGGACCGGCGGAGTCCTCGCCCAGCCGGGCGGCGCACACCTCCTGTGGGCACGCCCCGTCCACACCGACCGCACCCGTCGCGACGAATTGAAGATCGCTGAACAACGAGGACTCCTCCACAGACCGACGCCGGTGCAGCCACAGACCGCCCTGAGCGATGAACTCGACCGCCCCCAGGAACCGGACCTGACTTACGGAACCATGGCGGAAGCGGCCTACCGACAGGCGATTCCGGAGGAAAAGGGCGCCGGCCCGCGCCATGAGGCCGACATCCGGGTCGTGCCCTGGTGGCGCGTACGCTCACTGCTGGAGATATCCCAGCTCTGGCCGACCGTGCTCAACGCGGCTTTCGCGATCGGGATGACGGTGGCCTGGTGGCTGCTCGGCAGGGATCCGGTCATCTCGATGCCGCTGATCTTCGCGGCCCTGTCCGCATTCAACGCGCTCCGGTTCGGCCACCGCATGCTCGACGGGATACCCGCGGTCAAGGCCCTCGCGCTCGCTGCCCGAGCGCCCGTTCCCGTTCCCAAACGCTATGTCCTCCTGCCCGGCCCCGACGACGGGTTCGTCCTGGTGCTCTTTCCCGCGCGCGGAGGCCCGGACGATGCACCGGAAGCGTTCATGGAGGTCAACCCCCCGGGTACGCCCAAGCACCCCACGCACGGGATGCCGCCGCCGGCCGGGGCCGCGGAGCTGCACGGCTGGCAGGACAGCGGCCCCACTGTCGTCCCTTGGATCGAGGGCCGTCCTCTGTGGCCGCGGCACCAGTACGAGACCGTGAACCTCAACAACCCGCAGGACCGGGACCACTTGGCCGCCCTGGTCGGTGGCGGGGGCGCGGACACGTGAGCGAAACGGCCGCAACTCCCCGGTCCACGCCGTGAGCTCACGCGTAGCCGAATGCATGACGCCGGGCGCGCCAAGGGTGCTCGTCGTGGACGACGGGCAGGTTGCCAGGGCCGGCCCGGCGGCGGCCGACCGCACGGTCGGGGCCCAGGGGTGCCCGGAAGGATTCGGATTCGGCCTCAATGGACGGGTCCGCACCGCAACGACCGCGGACGATCCTCTGTCGCCGGGCGCCGCAGTGCCTCCCACTGCGCTGCGGCGCCGTCCAGCAGCATCTCCAGGGCCGTGGGATAGGCGCTGTCGAGCATGCGGGTCGCCAGGAGGGGCGCCGCCTCGGCGATCCGGGGGTGAGTGGTGCGCGGCAGTCGGGCGTACGTCGAGCGCCACATGTCCTCGTCGGCGCTGAGACTTTCGCGTGGCAGGGCCAGCGAGGCGGCGTCGAGCGCGGCGAAGGCCAGGGTCTGGTCGATGAAGGCCTGGTAGATCCGTACCGTGTCCGGCAATGGGAACCCCGCCGTGCGGAGTATGTCAAGGATGGCCTCGTCGGCCGCCAGCTCGTTGGCCCGGCCGGTGACCCGGTTCGCGGTCAGCAGAGCCGCCTGCGGATGCCCGAGGTACGCGGCGTGGATGCGCAATCCGAGGCCGCGCAGATCCGACCGCCACTCCCCCGTGGGCCTCCAGCCCTGCAGCGCCTGCCCGATGAGGGCATCGCCGATGGCAAGGGTCAGATCGTCCATGCTGCGGAAGTACCGGTAGAGGGTGCTGGGGTCGGCGTCCAGGGCCAGGCCGAGACGGCGGGCGGTGAGTCCCGTGCTGCCGTGCTCACGCAGCATCCGCAGGGCGGTCTCGACGATCAGTTGCTCGGACAGCACGGTGCCGCTCCTGGTGGGACGGCGGCGCCGCCGTTTCTCCTCGGGCACCACCGTTTTCGCCATCGCCGCCTCCTCGCCCGGCCCTTATGCCAACACCATTGACCTTACCCGAGCACCCGGCGTTTGATCTCCCGGCAGGGGCGTCGCACCTCCGGTCCGCGCGGGCACGCCCCATCTCCACAGAGAGGAAGTCCGTGTCATGCGTGTTCTGCTTGTGGGAGCCGGCGGTGTGGGCACCGCGATCACCCGGATCGCGGCCCGACGCTCGTTCTTCGACGAGATGATCGTGGCCGACTACGACCTGAGCCGGGCCGAAGCGGCGGTCGCTGCACTCGCGGGCGCCACAGGCCGCTTCCGTGCCGAGCACGTCGACGCCTCCGACCAGGCGGCGGTGACGGCGCTGCTGACGCGACACGGGTGCGACGTCCTGCTCAATGCCACCGACCCGCGGTTCGTGATGCCCCTCTTCCAGGCGGCATTCGCGGCCGGCGCAACCTATCTCGACATGGCGATGTCTCTGTCGCGCCCGCACCCCGAGCGGCCGTACGAGGAGTGCGGGGTCATGCTCGGCGACACGCAGTTCGCGCACGCCGCCGACTGGGAGAAGGCGGGCGCGCTGGCTCTCGTCGGCATGGGTGTGGAGCCAGGGCTGTCCGATGTCTTCGCACGGTACGCGGCCGACGAACTCTTCGACGAGATCGAGGAGATCGGCATCCGCGACGGTGCGAACCTCACCGTCGACGGCTACGAGTTCGCCCCCTCCTTCAGCATCTGGACCACTATCGAGGAGTGCCTCAATCCGCCGGTCGTCTACGAAGCGGACCGCGGCTGGTTCACCACCGCGCCCTTCAGCGAGCCGGAGGTGTTCGACTTCCCCGAGGGCATCGGCCCGGTCGAGTGCGTGAACGTGGAGCACGAGGAGGTGCTGCTTGTCCCCCGTTGGATCGACGCACGGCGCGTGACCTTCAAGTACGGCCTGGGCGAGGAGTTCATCCAGACCCTCAGGACGCTGCACCTCCTGGGCCTGGACCGGACCGACCCGGTGACCGTGCCGAGCGCCGCGGGCCCGGTGGGTGTGTCGCCCCGGGACGTCGTGGCCGCCTGCCTGCCGGACCCGGCGACGCTGGGCGAGCGCATGCACGGCAAAACCTGCGCGGGCACCTGGGTGCGCGGCACCAAGGACGGCGAGCCGCGCGAGGTCTACCTCTACCACGTGGTCGACAACCAGTGGTCGATGGCCGAGTACGGCTCCCAGGCAGTGGTGTGGCAGACGGCCGTCAACCCGGTCGTCGCCCTCGAACTCCTGGCCACGGGCGCGTGGACCGGCTCGGGAGTCCTCGGCCCGGAGGCCTTCCCCGCGCGCCCCTTCCTGGACCTGCTCAGCGCGTACGGCTCTCCGTGGGGCGTGCGGGAGCAGTGACCGCCCTCGGCTCACCAGGGGATCGGACGTCCCCCCTCGGTGAGGGCGAGCGTCGGACAGCCGATCCGATCGCCGCTGTCGGGGCACTCCCCGTTGTCGGCGTCGGCCAGGAGCACCGTCAGGGAGGGTCACCGCGAGATCGTCGCTTGCGCGGTGACCCTCCCGGCCTGCGCGCCTCCCGGCCGTGGAGTCCCGGAGCCGGGCGGGCGACTGCACGGCCCCGGGGCCCGGGCGATCAAGCTCACAGGGGCCATGGGCTGTCCCGCGATCCCTGACGGGCGCACGACGACCGCTACGGCACCTCGCCGCGTTGTGGGAACGTCCGAATACAACCCGTATGCGGATGCCCCTCCGCCGTGCGATGCACCGCATCCGACGCCGCGCGCTGGTCCGCCAGGGAATCCGGGACACCCCTTACGGCCTCCCCCGCGATAGGGAGTGGGGGAGGCCGTTAGGCGATCACCATCAGGAGGTCGCCCGCCTCGACCTGCTGCACGGAGGTGATGGCCAGACGGTCCACCGCTCCGGCGACCGGAGCGGTGATGGCGGCCTCCATCTTCATCGCCTCGATCGTCGCGATGGTCGCTCCCGTCTCGACCCGGTCTCCGGCTGCGACCGACAGAGTCACCACCCCGGCGAACGGTGCGGCCACGTGTTTCGGGTCGGACCTGTCGGCCTTCTCCGCGGCCGGCAGTTCCGAAGCCACCGAGCGGTCACGCACGGGGATCGGCCGGAGCTGGCCGTTGAGGGTGGCCATCACGGTGCGCATGCCGCGCTCATCCGCTTCACCGATCGCCTCCAGTGCGATGAGGAGCCGCACCCCGGGCTCGAGGTCCACCTCATGCTCCTCCCCCGGCAGCAGACCGTAGAAGAAGTCCTTGCTCGGCAGGACTCCGGTGTCGCCGTAGGCGTCCCGATGCGCCTCGAACTCCTTCGCCGGACCGGGGAACAGCAGCCGGTTGAGAGTGGCCCGCCGGTCCTTTTCCAGTCCGTCGCGGTCCCCGGCGGACAGTTCGGCGACCGGCCTGGGCGCGGCGCGGCCCTTGAGGGCCTTGCTACGGAAAGGCTCCGGCCAGCCGCCGGGCGGGTCGCCCAACTCGCCGCGCAGGAAACCGATCACGGAGTCCGGGATGTCGTACGCGCCGGGCTCCGCGGCGAACCGCTCGGGTGGGACGCCCGCGCCGACGAGGTGCAGGGCGAGGTCGCCGACCACTTTGGACGACGGTGTGACCTTGACCAGGCGACCGAGCATGCGGTCGGCCGCGGCATACATCGCCTCAATGTCCTCGAACCTGTCGCCGAGGCCCAACTCCCGCGCCTGGACACGCAGGTTGGACAGCTGACCGCCGGGGATCCCGTGGTCGTACACGCGCCCGGTGGGCGAGGCCGGCCCGGCCTCGAACGGCGCGTAGATCCTGCGCACGATCTCCCAGTACGGTTCGAGGTCGCCGACCGCCCGCAGGCTCAGCCCGGTCGGCCGCTCGGAGTGGTCGGTGGCCGCGACGATCGCCGACAGCGAGGGCTGCGAGGTGGTGCCCGCCATCGAGGCCACCGCTCCGTCCACGGCGTCGGCGCCCGCGTTGATCGCGGCCAGGTAGGTGGCCAGCTGGCCGCCGGCCGTGTCGTGGGTGTGGAGGTGGACGGGCAGCTCGAACTCCCTGCGCAGCGCGGTCACCAGTTTCGCGGCGGCGGGAGCCCGGAGCAGCCCCGCCATGTCCTTGATCGCCAGGACGTGCGCGCCGGCCTCGACGATCTGCTCGGCGAGCCGGAGGTAGTAGTCGAGGGTGTAGAGCTCCTCGGCCGGGTCGGACAGGTCCGAGGTGTAGCACAGGGCCACCTCGGCAACGGCCGATCCGGTCTCGCGTACGGCGTCGATCGCCGGCCGCATCCGGCCGACGTCGTTGAGCGCGTCGAAGATGCGGAAGATGTCGATGCCGGTCCGGGTGGCCTCCTCGACGAAGGCGGTGGTGACCTCCGCGGGGTACGGGGTGTAGCCGACCGTATTGCGGCCACGCAGCAGCATCTGCAGGCAGATGTTGGGCACCGCCTCACGCAGGCGGGCCAGGCGATCCCAGGGGTCCTCGGCCAGGAAGCGCAGCGCCACGTCGTAGGTGGCGCCGCCCCAACACTCCAGCGAGAGCAGCTGCGGCAGAGTCCGGGCCACGGCCGGGGCAACGGCGAGCAGATCCTTCGTCCGCACCCGGGTGGCCAGCAGGGACTGGTGGGCGTCCCGGAAGGTGGTGTCGGTGACGGCCACCGCGGGTGATTCCCGCAGGCGCCGCGCGAAGCCCTCCGGCCCCAGCTCGGTCAGCTGCTGCTTCGACCCGGCGGGCGGTACGCCGTTCGCGATATCCGGCAGTTTGGTCGTGGGGTCGATCAGGTGCGGGCGCTCGCCGTGCGGCTTGTTGACCGTGACGTCGGCGAGGTAGGTGAGCAGGCGGGTACCGCGGTCGGCGGAGTGGCGCGAGGTCAGCAGATGCGGGCGCTCCTCGATGAACGACGTGGTGACCCGGCCCTCCTGGAAGTCCGGGTCGTCGAGAACCGCCTGCAGGAACGGAATGTTCGTGGCCACGCCGCGGATGCGGAACTCGGCCACCGCGCGCCGGGCCCGTCGCACCGCGGTGGCGAAGTCCCGGCCCCGGCAGGTCAGTTTCACCAGCATGGAGTCGAAGTGGGCGCTGATCTCGGAGCCGACGAAGGCGGTGCCGCCGTCCAGCCGGATGCCTGAGCCGCCCGGCGAACGGTACGCGCTGATGGTGCCGGTGTCCGGCCGGAACCCGTTGGCCGGGTCCTCGCTGGTGATCCGGCACTGCAGTGCGGCACCCCGCAGGTAGATCCTGTCCTGCGCGAGACCGAGGTCGGCCAGGGTCTCGCCGGCGGCGAGGCGCAGTTGCGCCTGGACCAGGTCGACGTCGGTGACCTCCTCGGTCACCGTGTGCTCGACCTGGATGCGCGGGTTCATCTCGATGAAGACGTGGTTGCCTTCCGGGTCGAGCAGGAACTCGACGGTGCCGGCGTTGCGGTAGCCGATGCTGCGCGCGAAGGCGACCGCGTCGGCGCAGATGCGGTCCCGGATCGCGGGGTCGAGGTTGGGCGCCGGGGCCAGTTCGAGGACCTTCTGATGGCGCCGCTGCACCGAGCAGTCCCGCTCGAACAGGTGGATGACGTCGCCGTCTCCGTCGGCGAGAATCTGCACTTCGATGTGGCGGGGGTCGACGACGGCCTTCTCCAGGAACACCGTGGCGTCGCCGAAGGCGGACTCGGCCTCGCGGGACGCCGCCGCGATGGCCTCGCGCAGGTGCGCGGCGTCGTCCACTCGCCGCATTCCGCGCCCGCCGCCTCCGGCAACCGCCTTGACGAACAACGGGAAGCCGATCTCCTCCGCGGCCGCCGCCAGCTCGTCCACGTCGGTCGACGGCTGCGACGACCCCAGGACCGGCACACCCGCCGCACGCGCTGCGGCGACCGCGCGCGCCTTGTTGCCGGTCAGTTCCAGCACCCCGACGCTGGGACCGATGAACGTGATTCCGGCGGCCTCGCAGGCCCGGGCCAGATCCGGATTCTCGGACAGGAAGCCGTACCCGGGGTAAACGGCGTCCGCCCCGGCCCTGCGTGCCGCGCCCACGATCTCCTCGACCGACAGGTAGGCGCGCACCGGGTGCCCCCTCCGGCCGATCTCATAGGCCTCGTCGGCCTTGAGACGATGCAGCGAGCCGCGGTCCTCGTACGGGAACACCGCCGCCGTTCCCGCGCCCAGCTCGTAGGCGGCGCGGAATGCGCGGACGGCGATCTCACCACGGTTCGCGACAAGTACCTTCCGGAACATGCGCAGTCCCTTCCTGACGTTCGCGACGTGCGCGCCCGACGGGCGCCCTCCTAACTGATGCCCTGTCTATACCCGTACAAGAGCAGCCCGGGCCGAATCACCACCGGCCGGTCGCTCTTCAGCAGGCTCGCGAAGGTCATCATTGAGCGGTCGGGTATGCCTCGGCTCGGTGTGCGCGGTGCTGATCAGCCACGTCCAGCGACCTGCCGCCTGCGGGGCGGGATCTCCGGGTGGTTCCGGCCGAGTGTCTGCCTGACCATGCGGAAGGTGTGTTCGGGCGCGACGCTGCGCAGGAATGCCTGTCGGCGCCGGTCACGGCGTACGCTGGACCGCCGCGCTCGCGCAGCATCGAAGGTTCTCCGCCTTCAACGGCACCGACCACGCCACCCGCAAGGAGCGGGGCAGCATGATCCGCCGCTACATCGTCTGGCGAATCCGCCCTGCCGACGACCGGCGTCCACGCGCCGTGGCCGGCAGGGCGAACGTTCCTGATGCGGGACTACGGCTTGTCCCGTGTCAGCATCGGCAGCAGCAGAGCAGCTGACCAGCTGAAGTGGGGCGAGTTGAGTGGGGCTCCCGTCGTCGGGTCGTAGTTCTCCATGATCGGCCCGTTGCCGGTGAGGCCCGACGCATGGGTGAGGAGTTGATCCGTCAGAGCGTTCGCTTCCTTGACGTAGCCGTAGCGGCGCAGGCCGTCGCGGGCAAAGTAGGCCTGGTCGAACCACACGGGGCCGCGCCAGTACGCCGTCGGCGAGAAGTAGGGGGAGCTCTTCGAAACGGTCGGGAACGGGACGGTCGTCGCGAACTCCCCCGGGTCCATCAGCTTGTCGCGCACGGCGCGGGCCTGCGTCCTGGACGCGGTGCCGGTCCACAGCGGGACCGCGCCCTCGATGCCACGGCCGCGGGCCGTGAGCGGCGCGCCGCTGCCCAGCGCGGTGTCGTGGAACCAGCCGTCAGTGGGGTCGTACATCGTCGTGCGGACGGCGGAGGAGGTCGCGGCGGACCGCTGCTTCCACCGCTCGGCGTCGGCGCCGCGGCCGAGCGCGCCCGCGATGCGCGCCAAGTGGCCCTGGTCAGCGGCGAGATAGGAGTTGAGGTCGACGGACTCCTGGTTGAGGGAGTAGCCGAGGAGCGTTCCGTCGGCCGCGCGGTTGGCGACGACGTTCGCGCCGAGGGCGGCGTCGAAGCGGGGCGCGTTGTCCATGCCACTCTCCCAGGCAGCGGCGAGGCGCCGTTCCTCGGGCGAGTTGTTGGCGGGGTCGACGGTGGCACCGTACTCGGCGAGGCCGTTGTGGTCGTGGTCGCGGTTGCGGTACCACCAGGCCTGGTAGGCGGCGAGCTTCGGGTACATCTCACGAAGGAAGGCCTTGTCGCCCGTCTTCGCGTACACCTCCCACACGGCCCAGGCTGCCAGCGGGGGCTTGGAGTTGCGCTCGTTCCAGTTGCCGCCGCCGCGCGAGGGGTCGTTGTAGAAGATGACGTCGGGGATCATCCCGGCGTCCTGCGGGCGCGTCGCGGAGTCCGACGTGATCTGCCAGTCGAACATGGAGCGGATCTGCGACTCGGCCAGATCGGGCGCGAAGCGGGCCGTGCCCACGGCCTGCTTCCAGGTGTCCCAGGCCCAGATTCCGCCGGTGAACCACTTGTAGGAGATCGACGGCGTGATCCCGTCGTGCTTGATCTGCCCTGCCGCGCTGCGCCAGTTGGTGACGAGGGTCTCCAGGGACTTCACGGCGGCGCGCCGCCGGTCCGCCGGCACGTTCCGGGTCACTCCGGCGACGTAGCCGTGCCAGCGTGCGTCGCTCGCCGAGACGACCGACGCCGGGTGGTCGAGGACGTCCCGCACCGTCGCCTTCTCGCGGGTTCTCTCGGCGACGGTGAAGGTGTAGGACTCGGTCCAGTCGAAGCTGTGCGAGCGACCCGGCGCAAGGGTCACCGGCTCGGTGGCCTCGGTGCGGTACGTGTCGCCGTCCACTGTGGTGCGGACGCGGTCCTTGTGGGTGACCTCGAAGCGTTCCGTGCCGTCGGTGAGGTACTCCCAGGTCTCACGGACCTTGGTGAAGTCGACGCCGACGCCCGAGCGGGTGGCCGTCAACGAGGGCGCGTCGCGCATCGGTCTGTCGGCGGGCCGCAGCAGGCTGCCCGTCCAGTCGGCGCCCAGCGTGCGGGGCGCCGAGCCGGTATTGCGGACCTGGGCGCGCACCAGGGCGCTGCGGTCGGTCGCGAAGCGGAGTTCGAGGGTGAAGCGCAGTCCGTGGCCGAGGTCGTACGACTGGAGGAGCCGGCCGGGCAATGACGTGAACCGGGGTGTGCCGCCGCCGGCCAGGTCGAGAGTGCGGCCGTTTTCGGTGAGGCGGATACGGCTGAAGGACTTACTGAGCCACCAGGGGTATTCCTGGGCGATGTAGAGGGGCCCGGAGAAGCCGCCGTACGCGTCCTTGTCACCGGCTTTCGGCAGGGCGTAGGCATGCCAGGCCCCTTGGTCGGCGAAAACGGTGACAGGGTTGTTGTCCTCGTCGTCGCCGGGCAGGGCTGCGGCCGGGGTGCCGTGCAGGTCGAGCACGTCGGCGTACGGGGACGCCGGCGCCGGGTGCTCATGGGCGGAGGCCGCTTGCGGCACGGCGAGGGCGCCGCCGGCAAGAAGGAGTGCGGTCAGAGCTCTCAGGGGCCGGTTTCCGGTCACTTCTGGGTCCCTCCAGGGGAGTCGGTGGCGATGCGCAGGACCGCGGCACCGAGCGGGCCGAGGCGTACGTGGTCACGGACGGTCGTCCCGGTGAGCAGATCGGTGCCGCCTGCGGCGTAGGCGCCGGTCAATGGCGTCCGTGTGTCGTGGTCCGTGTGGTTGAGGACGAAGAGGTACGTGCCCTGCTCGCCGGTCCGGACGGTGGACTCGACTCCCTCGGGGACGTCGAGCACGGGCCGCACACCGGCCTCCAGCAGGGCTGCGTCGAGCACGGCGCCGATGCCGTCGCCGAGGTGAGCACTCGCGTACCAGGCGGTGCCGCTGCCGTAGGGGTGGCGGGTGACGGCGGGGCGGCCGGTCAGCTCTCCGGCCGCGTACACGTCGACGACCTCGGTCTCCGGGCCCTCGGTCTCGATCCACTCGCTCCAGAGGGTGGCCTCGGCGCCGGAGGCCAGCGGCACCGCCTCGCCGTCGGGGATCGGCCAGAACTCGTCGACGCTCACGCCGAGTACGTCTCTCAGCGGTCCGGGCGGACCCCCGTCGTGGATGTGATCGTCGCCGTCGACGACGCCGCTGAAGGGTCCGCACACGAAGTGGCCGCCTCCCCGGACGTACGCGGCGATGCGTTCGGCGTTCTCGCCGCGCAGCAGGTGGAGGTTGGGCGCGAGAGCCGCCCGATAGCCGTCGAGGTCGGCGTGCGGGGGCACGAACTCGGCGGTGACTGCGCGGGCGTGGAGCGCCGCATACCAGGGGCGCAGGAGGTCGCGCCAGCGCATGCGGGCCGAGGGGTGGTCATCGGCCTCGAGGGCCCACCAGGAGTCCCAGTCGAGGACGATCGCCACGTCCGCGGGGGTGGTGGCGCCGGTGACCTCGCCGAGCCGGGCGAGTTCGGCGCCGAAGCGGACGGTCTCGCGCCAGCCGCGGGAGTCTGTGCCGCGGTGCGGAAACAGTGCGCTGTGGTATTTTTCGGCGCCCGCGCGGGAGGCACGCCACTGGAAGTACATGATGCCGTCAGCGCCGCGGGCCAGGGCCTGGAGGGACCAGAGGCGTTGCAGGCCGGACTTCTTGGGGACGTTGACCGGGCGCCAGCTGACCGCGGACGGCGCCTGTTCGAGGAGAAGCCAGGGGCGGCCGCCCTTGAGCGAGCGCATCAGGTCGTAGTTGAGGGCGGCGTTGACGTGGGCGTGCGGGTCGGCAGGGTCCGGGTAGGCGTCGTCGGATACGAGGTCCTCGTGCTCGGCCCACTTCCAGTAGTCGAGTGCCTTGAACATCGACATGAAGTTGGTGGTGGCCGGGATGTCCGGGCTCAGCTCGCTCAGGACGCCGCGCTCGGCGCGGTGGCAGTCCAGGAGTGCGTCGGAGCAGAAGCGCCGCCAGTCGAGGAGCTGCGTCGGGTTGACCGGTCCGGGCGCGGTGCGCGGGGGTTCGATCTCGGCGTACGTGCCGTAGCGCTGCGCCCAGAAGGCCGTGCCCCAGGCGTGGTTGAGGGAGTCGATCGTGCCGTAGCGGTCGGTGAGCCAGGTACGGAAGTGATCGGCGGAGCGGGCGCAGAAGCACTCGGTGACATGGTCCCCGTACTCGTTGTGGATGTGCCACAGGGCGACCGCCGGGTGATGTGCGTAGCGTTCGACGAGGGTGCGGGTCAGGCGCACGGCGGCGGCGCGGTACACCGGCGAGGACGGGCAATAGTGCTGGCGCGAGCCGAATTCGAGACGTACGCCGTCGGCCGTGACCGGCAGGATCTCGGGGTGGGAGCGCACGAGCCAGGCGGGGGGTGACGCGGTCGCGGTGGCCAGGTCGACGGCGACACCGTGCCGGTGACGAGCCCGTCCCAGCCCTTCTCGAAGTCGACGAGTCCCTTGTCGTGCAGGGTCTTCATCAGCGTCATGGCCTGCACGGCCTCGGGGGTGTCGACGGCGACCCGGCCGCCCTTGAAGTAGGACTGCCCCTGCTGCTGGAACAGCATCGGCAGGATGCCCGCGTCGGTGGAGTCCATGATGAGCAGCTTGCGGCCGGTGGCCTTCTTGATCCGTACACCCGCCGCCACGTAGTCGTCCCAGGTCAGCAGAGACTTGGGGTCGACTCCGGCGGCACGGAAGTGGTCCGTTCGGTAATACAGCGCGCAGGGGCCGATGTCCCAGGGCAGGGCGAGGACGGCGCCCCCCTTGCCGGTGACGGTGCGCCACGCGGCGCGGTCGAAGTCGCCGCCGTAGCGGCCGCCGAGGCTCGTCAGGTCGTAGAAGCCGCTCGGGAAGTTGCCTGTGTAGCGCGGCATGTAGCTGCCCTCGACCGTGAGGACGTCGGCGAGGCCCGAGCCGCCGCGCAAGCCGACGGTGATCTTGTCGTAGGCGTTGTCGTATCCGATGTCGACGACATCGACGGTGGTGCCGGGGTGGCGCTCCTCGAAGGTGCGGGCCAGACGCTTCATGGCCTTGGCGGCCACGTCCCACGACCAGACAGTGATCTTTCCGCTGACCTTGCCCTTCTTGTCACCCTCCTTGCCGCTGATGCCGCGGGCGCCTCCGCCGCCCGCACCTCCTATGGCGCACGCGCTGACCAGGGACGTTGCCGCGGTTGCCAGACCTGTGGCCAGAACAACCCGTCGGGTGGGTCTCGTTGACACTCTTGCCTCCTGGAGCCTGAATGCCTAATGCTGTATTCAGAACACTGAATGACAGAGCTCGCCGTCAAGAGGCGTACACCCAAAGACTTTTGCTGCTGTGGTTCACACTTCCGTCGGCTCACGCGAAAGGCGCGGCATGACGTCACCCCAGGAATCCGCCCCCTCTTACGTTCACCCCTACATCCCGAACGCGGTCCCCGCCGTGCGGCAGGCGATGCTCGAGGAAATCGGCGCGGCGAGCGTCGAGGACTTCTACGCCGACATCCCGGACTCCATCCGGCTGCACCGCCCCCTCGACCTGCCGACCCCGCTGCGCTCGGAGGCCGAACTCATCCGCCACATGGATGAGTTGCTCGGCCGCAACACCTCGACTCGGCAGGTGCTCAGCTTCCTCGGCTCCGGCTGCTACCGGCACCACGTACCGGCGGTCGTGGACGAGGTGGTCAACCGCAGCGAGTTCCTCACGGCGTATGCGGGCGAGCCCTACGAGGACCACGGCCGGTTCCAGGCACTGTGGGAGTACCAGTCGATGATGGCCGAGCTGCTCGATGTCGAGGTCGTCAACGTCCCGGTGTACGACGGCTTTCAGGCCTCGGGAACCGCGCTGCGGATGGCCGGCCGGATCACGGGCCGCCGCCGCGTGGTCGTCGCCACAGCCGTCGACGACGACAAGCTCTCCCGGATATGCGACTACGTACGCCCCGACCACGACGTGACGGTCGTGCCCGTCGACCCGGACACCGGCTGCGCCGACCTCGCCGCCGTACGCGCCGCGCTCACCGCTGGCGACACAGCCGCCGTGTACGCGGACTCACCCTCCGCGCTCGGCATCGTCGACGAGGCGCTGCCCCGTCTCACCGAACTCGCCCACGAGTACGGGGCGTTGTACGTCGTGGGCTGCAATCCGCTCACACTCGGCGTGCTCGCACCGCCCTCCGCGTACGGCGCGGACATCGCGTGCGGCGACATCCAGCCGCTCGGCCTCCACCAGAGCTTCGGCGGCGGCAACGCGGGCTTCATCGCCACGCGCGACGAGGAGACGCTGGTCGCCGAATACCCGTCACGCCTGTTCGGTCTCGTGCCGACGACCGTCGAGGGCGAGTACGGCTTCGGCGACGTCGCCTACGAGCGGACGTCGTTCGCACTGCGCGAGGAGGGCAAGGAGTGGGTCGGCACGGCCGCCGCGCTGCACGGCATCGGCGCCGGGGTCTATCTCGCGCTGATGGGACCGCAGGGCATGCGGGAGATCGGCGACACGATCCTCGCGCTCACCGCGTACGCCCGCCGACGCCTCGCCGAGGTGCCGGGCATCGAGGTCCCGTACGGCAACGCCCTGCACTTCGCCGACTTCACCGTCCGCTACACGGGCAACAGGACCGCCGCCGAGATCCGCGCCGACCTCAAGGAACGGGGCATCTTCGGCGGCACACCGACCGGCACGCACGAGGCCGCGTACTGCGTCACCGAAGTCCACACCAAGGCCGACATCGACCGACTCGCCGCAACCCTCGAGGAGATCGTCAAGTGAGCGCCCCGCACACACCCGTGTCCGTCTCCCCCGAGGAGGCCCGCGTCGCCGACAAGCCGCGCCTCCGCCGTTTCCAGCAGGCCTCCTGGGACGAGAAACTGATCTTCGAGCTGGGTTCGCCGGGCGAACGAGGCATTCTCGTACCGGCGGCCGATCCGTCGGTCGACCAGGTGGAGATACCCGCCGCACTGCGCCGCGCAACGCCGCCCGCCCTGCCGGAAATGTCCCAACAGCAGGTCCTGCGACACTACTTGCGCCTGTCGCAGGAAAACCTGGGCGCGGACCTCAACATCGACGTCGGCCAGGGCACCTGCACCATGAAATACAGCCCCAAGGTCAACGACCAGTTCGTCCGCGACCCGCGGATCGCCGCGCTGCATCCGCTCCAGGACGAGGACACCGTGCAGGGCGTCCTCGGGATCATTCACAGCCTGGAGCAGCTCCTGAAGGAGATCTCTGGCATGGACCGGGTCTCGCTCCAGCCGGGCGCGGGCTCCGCGGCGATATACACGAACATCGCCATGATCCGCGCCTACTTCGCCGCGCGCGGCGAGCTGGAGCAGCGCGACGAGGTGATCACGACGATCTTCTCCCACCCGTCGAACGCGGCCTGTGCGAAGACGGCCGGCTTCAAGGTCATCACCCTCCACCCGGACGCCGACGGCTACCCGGACATCGAAGCGCTCAAGGCGGCGGTCGGCCCGCGCACGGCGGCCCTCCTCATCACCAACCCCGAGGACACGGGCATCTACAACCCGCACATCGAAGACTTCGTACGAATCGTGCACGAGGCGGGCGGACTGTGCTCGTACGATCAGGCCAACGCCAACGGCATCCTCGGCATCACGCGGGCACGGGACGCGGGCTTCGACCTGTGCCACTTCAACCTGCACAAGACGTTCTCGACACCGCACGCGTGCGGCGGTCCGGCGGCCGGTGCGTGCGCGGTCACCGCGGACCTCGCCCCGTATCTGCCGCGCCCCACGGTCGAGTTCGACGGGTCCGCGTACCGGCTCGACGACGACCGGCCCGATTCGGTCGGCAAGATGCGGCCGTTCTACGGTGTCGTGCCGAACCTGGTCCGCGCCTACGCGTGGATCATGTCGCTCGGCGCGGAGGGTCTGCGGGCCGCCGCCGAGACGGCGGTCCTGAACAACAACTACCTCCTCCACAAGGTCCGGCAGATCCCCGGCGTCTCGATCCCCTACGCGGCCGGGCGCCCACGCGTCGAGCAGGTCCGCTACAGCTGGGAGAAGCTTCACGAGGACACCGGCCTGCACTCCGAGGACATCGGCCTGCGCGCCGCGGACTTCGGCACCCACTACTGGACGAGCCACCACCCGTACGTCGTGCCCGAACCCATGACACTGGAGCCGACCGAGTCCTACACGCGAGCCGACCTCGACGAGTACGCGGCGATCCTCGCAGAAATCGCCCGCGAGGCCTACGAGGACCCGGAGACCGTACGCACGGCGCCGCACCGCTCGACCATCCACCGCGTACGCCCTGAGGCCCTCGACGACCCTGCGACCTGGGCGGTCTCCTGGCGCGCCTACCGCCGCAAGGTTCTCGGTGAGGCGACCCGTTGACCCGGCTGCCCAGGATCGGCCTGGTGGTCAACCCGGTCGCCGGCCTCGGTGGCCGGGTCGGCCTCGGCGGCACCGACGGCCCCGAGCGCGCCCGCGTGGCACTCTCACTGGGGGCGCGCCCTCTGGCCGGGGGGCGCGCGGTGGCCGCGCTGGGTGAACTGGCGCTGCGACTGGGTGAGTTGGCGGTGTCGGGGCGCACCCGCCAAGTGCCCGGCGCCCCCGGCCCCGGCGAACAGGTGAACCTGCGCGCCAGTTCGGCGACCCGTGTCCCGGACGGGCGCCGCGACGGGTCGGCAGGCGCGGCGCACGCTCCGTCCGACGTCCCGGGCGGCGCGCCCACAGGCGCGCTCCACGCACCCGACGGCATGGCCGAACTCCCTGCGCATCCCGCGCCGGACACGCTCAACGGCCGGCCCGGTGGCGCGCCGCCTCCCAGCACGGCCTGCCCGCCCCCGGGCTCCCGCATCCTCGTCGTGACGGCCGCCGGCTCCCTGGGCGCCGACTCCGTCGCCTCCGCCGGGCTTCCCGCGCGGGTCGTGTACGCGGCCGAGGACGGTCGGGACACCTCGGCCGCGGACACGACAGCCGCGGTGCGCGCCGTCGTCGCCGAAGGCGTCGATCTACTCCTCTTCGCCGGGGGCGACGGCACCGCCCGGGACGTGCTCGCCGCTCTCGGGGACGCGCCCTGCCCCGTCCTCGGCGTGCCGACCGGTGTGAAGATGCACTCGGCCGTCTTCGCCGTCAGCCCGCGCGCCGCAGGTGAGGTCGCCGCTGCGTGGATCGCCCGCAACGGCGCCGTACGGCTGCGGGACGCCGAGGTGATGGACCGCGACGAGGATGCTCTGAGCGAAGGCCGCGTCACATCCCGGCTCTTCGGCTGGCTCCCCGTCCCCGACGTGCCGGTACGCGTGCAACAGCGCAAGACCGGCAGCACCGCCACCGCGCCGGGGGCGGTCGGCGGCATCGCGGCCGACGTTGCCGAGCGTGTCGGCGACGGGCTGCTGGTACTCGGCCCCGGAAGCACCACCCGCGCCGTCGCGGCCGCGCTCGGCGCGGATGTCACCCTCACTGGGGTCGACGTGCTCAGCCTGCGCACCAGTCAGCCGCCGCGCGTCGTGGCCCGCGACGCCGCCGAGGACACCCTCCTCGCGCTCGGTCCGGCCTGGATCGCGCTCTCCCCCATCGGTGGCCAGGGATTCCTCCTCGGCCGCGGTAACCAGCAGATCTCGCCCCGGGTCCTGCGCGCGGCGGGCGGCCGCGATCATCTGCTCGTGCTGTGCACCGAACAGAAACTGTCCGCGCTCGGCGGCCGCCCCCTCCTCCTCGACACCGGCGACGACGCGCTCGATGCGGAACTCTCCGGCCACATCCCCGTCATCACCGGCAGGCGGCGTACGTCGCTGTACCGGCTCGCGACCTGACCCGACACCCATGGAACCCGTACCTCCACGTCCCAGAAGGAGCCCAAGATGATCTCTCTTGACGGCAAGCGCGCCCTCGTGACCGGTGGCGGAGCCGGTATCGGCCGCGCCACCGCCCAGGTCCTCGCCGAACTCGGCGCCCGCGTGGTGATCGCAGACATCGACACGGAAGGCGGCGAACAGACGGCGAAGGACACCGGAGGAACGTTCGTACGCTGCGACGTGTCCCGGCGCGAGGACTGCGAGGCCGTCGTGCACACGGCGCAGGAGCGGTTCGGCGGCGTCGACGTACTCTTCAACAACGCCGGCATCATCCGCCGCTCCACGGTCTGTGAGATCACCGAGGACGACTGGGACCTGGTGATGGCCGTGAACATCCGCTCGGTGATGCTGATGAGCCGCCTCGTGATCCCGGGGATGGCGGCCCGGGGCGGCGGCTCCATCGTCAACACCGGGTCCGGCTGGGGCATCCGCGGCGGCGGCCGAGCCGTCTCGTACTGCGCGTCGAAGGGTGCCGTCGTCAACATGACCCGCGCCATGGCCATCGACCACGGCCCCGACAACATCCGCGTGAACTGCGTCTGCCCCGGTGACACGGCGACCGGGATGCTCGCCGAGGAGGCCCGCCAGCTCGGCGAAAGCTCCGACGCGTTCTACGCCGATGCGGCCGACCGTCCGCTCGGCCGCATCGGACAGCCCCGGGACATCGCCCAGACCGTGGCGTTCCTCGCCTCGGACGCCTCGGCGTTCCTGAGCGGGGCAATCATCCCGGTCGACGGCGCCGGTACCGCGTGACCCGCCGGTAGCGGATAATCGACCGCACCGAAGGGGAGGGCAGCCGCACATGCCAATCGAAAACCGCCCGCTGCGCGAACAGGTCAAGGAGGAACTGATCAAGCGCCTCGGGCGCGGCACGATCGCGACCACCGAACCGATCAACGAGGGACAGCTCGCCACCGAGCTCGGCGTCAGCCGTACTCCGCTGCGCGAGGCCCTGATCACGCTGGAGCGTGAAGGCGTCATCACCAGTGAGCGCGGCAAGGGCTTCCGCTTCACACCACTCAGCGCACAGGAGTTCCGTGACCTGTCCGCGATCGTCGCGACCCTGGAGGCGCTGGCCCTGGAGTCCAGCGACCCCGAGTACCTGGCGGCGACGGCTCCCCGGCTGCTGGAGGAGGCGCGCGCTTTCTCGGCCCCGCAGGCACCGCACGACGTCATAGAGCGGTACGACGACGCGTGGCACGACCTGCTCCTGTCGGGCTGCACGAACGACCGCCTGATGAAGCTGATCACCTCCCTGAAGGTGACGATGCACCGCTACGAGCGGGTGGCCCTGGGCGACCAGGACATCCTGGAACGTTCCGCGGTGGAGCACGAGCGGATCGCCGAGTGCCTCCAGCGCGGCAACCTCGACGCGGCGGTCGCGGCGCTCAGGGACAACTGGAACAGCGGAATGCACCGGATCCTGGAACACCTCAAGGACTGACGCCGTGCGGCGAGTCCCTGGTGGAGCCGTGGTGCGGGTCGGGCCCTGGGCTTGACCCGCACCGTCCATTCGGGGTCCGATCACCGTGGATCGGACGTGAGGAGCCGGCTGGGCCAGTACTTCGAGAACCCGAGTCCGGTCAACGGTCAGCCGTTCACGGATATCGCCCGAGGCACCGAGGCGGACGCGGAGCGCGCCCCGGACACGGCGCACGCTGCCGCGCCCGCCCGGGGCCGTACGTCGCCCACCGCGCACGCCGCCCGGCTCAGCCGGCGAACTGGGCCATCCACGCCTCGACTTCGTCCGCGGCGCGCGGCAGCCCGGCCGACAGGTTCTCGTGGCCGCCGTCGGTGACGACCAGGTCGTCCTCGATCCGGACGCCGATGCCGCGCCATTCCTCGGGCACGGTCAGATCGTCCGCCTGGAAGTACAGGCCTGGCTCGACGGTGAGCACCATGCCCGGCTCCAACACGCCGTCGACGTACTCCTCGTTCCGGGCCATCGCGCAGTCATGGACGTCCAGACCGAGCATGTGGCCGGTTCCGGCCATGGTGAAGCGGCGCTGCAGGCCGAGTTCGTACGCGCGGTCGACGGGGCCGTCGATGAAGCCCCACTCGACCAGCTTCGCCGCCAGGTAGCGCTGGGACGCCTCGTGGAAGTCGCGGTACTGGGCGCCCGGCTTGACGGCGGCCATGCCAGCCTCCTGGGCCTCGTACACCGCGTCGTAGACCTTGCGCTGCACGGGCGTGAAGGTCCCGCTGATCGGAAGGGTGCGCGTGACGTCGGCGGTGTAGAGGGTGTGCGTCTCCACGCCCGCGTCGAGCAGGAGCAGGTCGCCGGGGCGCACCGGGCCGTCGTTCTCCGTCCAGTGCATGATCGTGGCGTGCTCGCCCGCCGCGCAGATCGATCCGTAGCCGACGGAGTTGCCCTCCAGGCGTGCACGGCGGAAGAACGTGCCCTCGATCCACCGCTCGGACGAAGCGATCGCCCGGGAGAGCTCGCCGACGACGTCGGTGAATCCGCGCACGGTGGAGTCCACGGCCTTGCGCATCTCGGCCAGCTCCCACGCATCCTTGACCAGGCGGAGATCGCTGAGCGCCTCTTCCAGTTCGGCGTCGCGCTGCTCGTCGGTGGTGACGGCAGCCTCCAGGGCCGGGTCGATGTCGCGGACGATCCGGGTCGGCGCGCCGGAGGCGGCGGCCAAATCGTCGGCCGCCGTGCGGACGTCTCGGCAGGGCAGACCGAGCACGAGCTCCGACTCGGCGAGGGAGCGGCGCCGGCCCATCCACAGTTCGGCGGTGTAGCCGAGCCAGAACTCGTCTGTGTCCCTGCTGTCCCGCGGCAGCTGATAGCAGTAGGCGTCGTGGCCGCCGTCCGCGCGGGGTTCGAGGACGAGCGCGCCGTCCCGGGCCTGGTCCCCGGTCATGTGCACATAGCCCGAGTACGGCCGGAACGGGTAGGTGTCGTCGTTCGAGCGGACCTTGAGTTTCCCCGAAGGGATCACCAGGCGTTCGCCGGGAAAACGCGCGGAGAGCGCGGCGCGGCGGCGGGCCGCGTACGGAGCCTGCTCGCTGAGCTGCAGACCGTGCCGCTCGGTGTCCGCCCACCCCGTCCGCATCAGGGCGGACAGTTCCTCGGAGATCCCTTGGTAGAGACCGTTCTTTCGACCTTTCGCCACTTCATACACCTTCTTCTGGGTGGGTTCCTCAGCGGCAAGGGGTAGGGAGGCGCGTTCGGACAGGCCGAACTCCCTCCTGGTGCAGCCCCAGGCGCACTCGCTGCCACCGGTCGTCGGCGGCTACCGGACGGTACCCCGCACCGCGCTCACCGGGTGCCGAAGACTGCCACTGGCACAGATCGGCCACCGGACATCCGAACCGCCCGCCCGGAACGAACGGGAGCCGTCGATAATGCCTGACATGGCGAACGCAAAACTCAGCGAAGCTCTTCGGCTTCTGGGGATCGATCACGAGGCAGGCCGGCTCTATATGGCCCTGCTGGAGCTGGCGCCCGCTCCGCTGAGCGAGGTCGGGGCCGCGGCAGCTCTGGACGGCGCGGAACTCGCCGCGACGTACGGCGAACTGGTCGACGCAGGCCTGGCCAGTGCCGCCGTGGAGGGCCGCGACGTGGTGGCCCCGGTTCCGCCCGGCGCAGGGCTGGAGATCCTCGGCCGGCACCGGGCGGCCGAGCTCGACGAGTCGCGCATCACCGTCGGGGGCGCGTTCGAGTCGTTCCGGCGGCAGCGGCTCGCCGCGTACAACAACGATCTCGTCGAAGTCGTCACCGGGGAAGCCATCGGTCCCAGGATGCGCCAAGCCTGGGCCAGTGCCCGCGAAGAGATCCGGCAGTTCGACTCACCGCCGTACTTCCCCCTCTCCGGCGCCACCGACGATTCACTGGCCACCCTCGCCCGCGGTGTGACGCAGCGTGTCGTGTACTCGCGGGAGTCGCTGGAGCATCCGGGCCAGCTGGAGGCAGTCATCGAACCGTGCATCGAGGCCGGTGAGCAGGCCAGGGTACTGCCGTCGGTGCCGGTCAAGCTCGTGATCATCGACGACGCGTACGCGCTCGTGTCGTTGTCGATCAAGGAGGCCGATGTGCACAACACCATGCTGGTCGTGCAGCCGTGCGGGCTGCTCTCCGCGCTCGTGGCACTGTTCGAGCAGGCATGGCAGAACGCACTGCCCTTCCACGGCCGCACCGTCCGGCCGGGCGGCCTGCTGCCCGCCGACCGCCGCCTGCTGTGGCTCCTTGCCGGTGGTGCGAGCGACGAGGTCATCGCCCGGGAGATCGGAATCAGCCGCCGCACACTGTTCCGCCGAGTGCAGATCCTGATGGCCCGGCTGGGTGCCACGAGCCGGTTCCAGATGGCTCTGCAGGCGCAACGTTGCGGGTGGCTGTGACCGGGGCATGCCCGTCTGCCCCGACCGGGGACGACGGGGCAAAGCTTGCCGGGCGGGCGCCGGAACTCGGCCGGGTAACTACGGGGGCACAGAAGCCTTCTTGAGCGTCTGGATCATCATCTGTCCAGCAAGACGACGCCACCGGACCCGGGGCACATCAGAGCCTCCACCGATCCCGAAGCGGTTCACTCATCGCTCGAAGGTGCCGTACACGGTTGCCCGTGCGATTGCGTGTGTGAACAGGAGGAAGTCCATGAGGGCAGGTGTCGTCGTCTCAGACACCTCCAGTTTTTCGACATCGACGGCATGCACCACGAGGAAGTAGCGGTCCGGGCCGTTGCCGGGGGGCGTCGCCGGACCGAGGTACCTTCTGTAGCCGGCATCGTTGGTCAGCGTCACCGCGTCGGCCGGCAGATCGCTGCCGTCTCCCGCTCCGGCCGGCAGGTCAGTTACGGAGGCCGGAAGGTTGGCCACGGCCCAATGCCAGAAGCCTGAGGCGGTGGGTACGTCAGGGTCGAACATCGCCACTGTGAAACTGCGCGTCTCCTCGGGAAACCCGGACCAGCTCAGCTGCGGCGAGATGTCCGATCCACCCGCTCCCAAGATGCCGCTCACCTGCTCCAGGGCCAGCGGCTCACCGTTGGCCACCGACTCCGAGGTCACCGAGAAGCTCCTGATCGGCGGCATGAAATCGTAGGGACCATAGGGTTTGATCACGACAATCCCTCGCATTCGCAGGCATGCTTTCGTGCTCTGCGGCCGGTCCCACGGCTGGCCGTGCTCCCCGCACGGCAGGCGCCAAGACGCCCGCTGAACTGCGTCGGTCACGAGTCAGGACACGCGGTCCGCGCCCCCCAGCGACCGAGACGATACTCACCGTGACATGCGTCGCGGGCAGGGGCCGCACCTACTAGGGCCTGTTCTGAGTTCCCCGTCGTCCGCGCGAAGCACGGGCGCAGCGGTGGTCGGTGCGGCGAGCGTGCGTGCCGGGCGTCGGGGCGCAGGCGGGGAACTCAGAACAGGCCCGAGGTCCACTGGGTCTGCTGCTGTGGCAGGATTTGCCGAATTGGCGCTTCACCGGCGCGAGCACTGCCGCCTTCGGCGAAGGAGACACGCGGCGGCGCAAGCCCGCCTCAGCGCGCCTATGCCGCCGCCGTACAACGACGTATCCAGCGCGGCACTCCCATGCACCAAGGGTAGGTTCCGGACGGGAACCGGGCCACCGCGTGGCTGTGGGAGGTACCAGCGATGCCACCACCGCTGCGCCACGCCGCCACTGCTCACAGCGCTCAACCTGCCGGCCGGCGCAGGACTTGCAGCAGGCTGCTGTCGGCAGGGCCTGCGATAGCACCCCAATTCAACTGACCTTCGGTCAGCGACCGGACTGCTGCTATTCGGCGGGGATCGACGGCTCGGTCGTACCTGGATTCCGGAGACGTCAGTGAGGCACGCGCGGTGCCCAACCCGCTGCGGCCTGCCACCTCTTGTCGCCCTCCGTTCTCCAGATGCGTGGCAGCGGCAATCGCAGGAACCTGGTGATATCCGAAGCGGAGCGGCGGCCGCGGTGACCGCTGATGCATCCGGAGCCCTCCGGCTCTGCACCGGCCCGCATCGCTGCTTGCCAGCGAAAGCGAGGCACCCCTATGCAGATGCAAGCAGCCCGGATGCACGGATACAAAGAACCCCTTCGAATCGAAGAGGTTTCCGCGCCCGACCCCGCGCCGGAGGAGATTCTGCTGAAGGTCGCGGCGACCGGAATGTGCCGGAGCGACTACCAGCTCCTCGACGGCTATTTCAAGGGCCCGTTCCCCGTGGACCTCCCCTTCATCCCCGGTCACGAGGTTACCGGCCGAGTAGCCGGCCTGGGCAGCGCCGTACCGAAATCGGTGGGCTACTCGGAGGGCGACATGGTCGTCGTGAATCCCAGTTGGGGAGACGGCACTTGTCGGCAGTGCCGCGAAGGCAACGAACAGTTGTGCAGCGGCAACGGCAGGTGGGTGGGCTTCGGCCCTCCCGGAGGCTTTGCCGAGTACATGGCCGTGGAGTCCCGCCACGCCATTCCGGTCTCAGAGAGCGCCGCGAAAGCACCCGAGCTGCTCGCCCCGATGACCGACGCGGGCATGACGCCCTACCGAGGGATGAAGAAGATCCGGGACACGGGCAAGCTTGGCCCCGGCCGCATCGTCGCCATCACGGGCATCGGCGGCCTGGGCAGCTACGGGGTCCAGTACGCGAAGCTGCTCGGAAGCGGCGCGACCGTGGTGGCGCTCGCGCGCAAGGACAGCAAACTGGACGTGGCGAAGGAGAACGGCGCGGACTACGGGATCAACGTCCGCGACAAGTCCACCGAGACCATCCAGGACGAACTGGAAGCGCTCACCGGCCGCAGGACGCTCGATGCCATCCTGGACTGCGTCGGCAGCAACGCGTCCATCTCGATGGGGTTCGACCTGCTGGGCCCGGAGGGGGTACTGGCGGCCGTGGGCCTCATGAGCAACCACGTCGAGCACAAACAGTTCCCCTTCGTGGGGATGGAACTGTCCTACCTCGGTTCCTTCTGGGGCAACCACATGGATCTCGTCGAGGTGCTCTCTCTCGCCGAAGCCGGCCTCGTCAAGCACAACGTCACCAAAGTCAAGCTCGAAGACATCAACGAGAACATGGAAGCCCTCGGCCGCGGCGACGTCGTCGGCCGCCAGGTCATCGTCTTTGAATGACGACCGCGCGGTAGGCGCGACCAGCGGCAGGTCGCTGGTCGGCGGGCGGGACTGTATGCCGCGCTGTCGCTCCTGCTCGCGGCGTTCGGCGTTGGCGAGCCGCCGCCGGGGCCGGGGCACCGCGCGAGGAGCGCGCCGACGAGGCCCTCGTCCGGGCCCTCGTCGGCACCGGTCTTCAAGGAGGACGTTGCCGACATGAAGGCCGTCGTAATGGC
>NZ_JBEZKL010000021.1:0-78027 GCF_040704695.1 Streptomyces sp. NPDC048411 | reverse complement strand
CGCCCCGATACTGGGCGTATCGGGGCGAGCCCGACAACGCAGCGAGCGTGCGTGCCAGGCGTCGCCAGGCAGGCGGGACTTTCGAAACACGCCCTAGCTCCCGACGGCCACGCCGAACACCATGCCCAGCCCGTACGTGACCGCCGCAGCCGTACCACCGAGCACCAGCTGCCGCAGCCCGCTGAACCACCAGCTGCGCGCCGTCACCCTGGCCACCACCGCGCCGCAGCCGAAGAGCCCGATGAGCGCCAGCAGCACCGCGGGCCACAGGGCGTGTGCTCCGAGCAGATACGGCAGTACGGGCAGCAGCGCACCCAGCGCGAACGCACCGAACGACGACACAGCGGCGACGAGCGGCGACGGCAGATCGCTCGGGTCGATGCCGAGCTCCTCGCGGGCGTGTATTTCCAGGGCCTGCTCAGGATCGCGGGACAGCTGCCGGGCGACCTCGCGGGCGAGTCCGGGCTCGACGCCGCGGGACTCGTACAGCGCGGCGAGCTCTTCCATCTCGTCCACCGGGTGCTTGCGCAATTCGCGGCGCTCGACATCGAGTTCGGCCTCGACGAGCTCTCGTTGCGAAGCGACGGAGGTGTATTCGCCGGCCGCCATGGAGAACGCGCCGGCGGCCAGGCCCGCCAGACCGGTGATCACGAGCGTCTGCTGGGACACCGAGCCACCCGCGACGCCGGTCATCAGCGCGAGGTTGGAGACGAGCCCGTCCATCGCACCGAAGACCGCCGGGCGCAGCCAGCCGCCGTTCACATCACGGTGGGTGTGGTTGTCACGGTGCGCCTCATGCAGGACGGCGTCGGTCTCGATGATGGACACAGTTCTCCCCTTCTCCGGCAGCGGGATTCACTCGCTCCGCCCCCTCAACACCATCGAAAGTACGCACGAAAAGAGCGCCCCGCCAGCAAGCCAGGCCGTACTTACCTGCCCTCTGACCAGGTAAGTACGGCCTGGCTCAGGAAAGTGATCCCGTCATCCGACTGGCCCTTTTGTCACGCTTATCGGCCTTTGTCGGGTCTCCGCGTGGCACAGATCGGACAGGTACGAGAACTGGCTCGGTACGAGCGAAGGGTCGACGCAATGGAGTCGATTGCGGGTAATCCGGCAGAGCGGCGGACGGGCCGTACGAGCGCGGGCGGAACGAACGCGGGCGGTGCGGACGCAGGCGGTGCGACGGAGGCCGCCCGGTACGACGCGGACACACCCAGCACGGGCCGATCGGCCCATGCGGACCACGCGGACGATGTCGAGCGCCTCGACCGGGCCGACCGGGCCCGCGGCGCGCTCCTGGGGCTCGCCGTGGGTGACGCCCTGGGCGCGCCGGCGGAGAACCTGCGGCCGTCCGAGATTCGCCGCCGCTGGGGCCGGATCGAGGGCTTCGTCAGCGACGACCCGGCAGGCACCGATGACACGGAGTACGCGATCTTCTCCGGGCTGCTGCTCGCCCGGCACGGTTCGGCGCTGACCGTCACCCATGTCGAGCGGGCCTGGCACCTGTGGATCGCCGACCTGGACGAGGGGCCGTTCCGCGGCGCCGGGTTCAGCGAGCGCGGCACGCTGGAGAACCTGCGCCGGGGTCTCGCCGCCCCGATCTCCGCCCAGCACCGGCACGCCTGGAGCGACGGACTCGCGATGCGGGCGGCGCCGTTCGGCGTGTTCGCGGCGGGCCGGCCCGCAGAGGCCGCGCGCCTGGTCGCGGTCGACGGCCGGGTCAGCCACGACGGCGAGGGCATCTACGGCGGCCAGGCGGTGGCGGCCGGAGTGGCCGCCGCGATGGTCGGTGCGGGGGTCGCGTCCGTGATCGCGGCCGCGCTGTCCGTCGTTCCGATGGACTCCTGGACGGCGCGCTCGCTGCGCCGCGCGGTGGCGGCCGCCCAGCGCGCGTATCCCGACCGCCTCACCACGGAGCGGGCCGTGCGCTCCGCGGTGGTGGTCGGCGGATATCCATGGACGGATCTGGCTCCGGAGGCGGTCGGCCTGGCGTTCGGCGCGTTCGCGGCGGCGCGCGGCGATTTCCGTACGGCGGTGCTGACCGCGGTCAACATGGGCCGCGACGCGGACACGACGGCGGCCGTGGCGGGAGCGCTGGCCGGGGCACTGCACGGGGTGTCCGCGATCCCGCGGATCTGGGGCGAGGCGATCGGACCGGTCCGGGGCAGCTGCCTGCCGTCGATGCGGGGCTACCACGTCCTGGACATCGCGGAGCTGCTCACCCCGGACGAGACGGACGAGGCGGACCCGATGGGCGGGACCGGCAAGGCGGGCGGGGCGGTCAGGGGCGCAGGCGGACCGGCGGGCGGGGCAGTAGGCGGCGCAGGCGAACCGGCGGTGGTGGTGTCATGACCATTGCACGCGACGCTCGCCGTACCAGCGATCCCGCCTCCCTCCCTGCCCGGCCCCTGCCGGAGCGCCGCGCCCGGATCGAGGGACTGCTCCTCGGCCTCGCCTCGGGGGATGCCGCGGGGTGGCCGGCCGCGCGCCACCGGGCGGCCCGGATGCCGGAGTGGACCCGGCGCCTCACCCGGGAGCTCGACACCTTCGCCGAGCAGAACGCCACCACCACCCTGCCCGTGCCGATCGCCCTCAACCAGCCACCCGAGCCGCTGCGGCTCGGGCCGTCGGACGATGCCGAATGGGCCGCGTTCGCCGCCGGGACCGTACTCGCCTCGGAGGCGGGGTCGCTGCACCACCTCTCCCCCGAGCGCCGGATGCAGGCTGCCATCGACCTCTCCTGGAACGCACTGGCCGCTGAGGTCGCCGCGGCTGCCGCGCAGGCGCCGGAGGTCGAGTCGGCGGTGCTCCCCCTGCGCGCCCGGATCTCGGTCCGGGCGGGGCTCGGCAATCTCGCCGCCGGGCTGCGGCCGCCCGCCACCGGCCACGACAACCCGCACTATTTCGACGACGCGGCCTGTGTCCGGGCCGCCGTGCTGGCGGTCGTCCACCCCGGCGAGCCCGGACCCGCCGCCGAACTCGCCGAGTTCGATGCCCGATACACCCAGGACGGCGACGGTGTGCACGGTGCCCGTGCGATGGCCGCCGCGATCGCCGAGGCGCTGGGCGGGGCCGATGTCGACGCCGTGGTGAACGCCGCACTCGCCCAGCTCCCCGACGGCACCGAGATCGCGCGCAATGCCGCCCACGCCGTCCGGATCGCCCGGGACTTCGTCGGCGAGGCGGCCGGCGCCTTCGCGCTCGTGCCGGTGCTGGAGCATCAGATCGTCGATCATGTGTACAGCTACGGGATCGCCGCCGCCGAGACCGTGCCGGTCGCGCTCGCCCTCGCCACCGCCGCCCGGGGCGAGATCGCCCAGGCCGTTCCGGCCGCGGCCTGTCTGTCGCGGGTCGCCGACTCGGCGCCCGCTCTGGCCGGTGCGCTGACCGGCGCGCTCGGCGGTATCGCCGCCGTCCCGGACGGCTGGCGCGAGGCCTGCCGCACGCTAGCCGGGTGTGCGCTGCCCCGACTCGCGGGCACCGATCTCATCGAACTCGCCGGGCTGCTGACAGACACGGAACCAGCCCCTCCGGGTGGACAATTCGGGCATGACGCCCATGAAGCTCATGACGCCTCCAGGGAACAGACCACCCACCGCGCTCGCCCTCGATGAACGGATCAGCGGCGCCCTCGTCGGCGCCGCCGTCGGCGACGCGCTCGGCGGCCCCGTCGAGGGCCGGTCCGCCGAGCAGATCGTCGAACGCCACGGCGGCCGGGTCACCGGCATCGTCGGCCCGTGGGACGGCGACGACTGGCGCACCGCCCGCCCCATCGCCCCGTACTACAAGGGCGACGGGCACGTCACCGACGACACCTTGATGACCCATGCGCTGGTACGGGTGTACGGCGCCGTACGGGACCATCTCGACGCGTACTCCGTGGCCGACCACCTCGTACCGGAGCTGATCGCGAACCCCCGCTGGATTCCGGAGCTGCAGGCCGAGGCGCTGCCACTGCAACGGGTCTTCCTCGCCGAGAAGTGGATCGTCGCCCGGCTCCACTACGGCCATGTCGATCCGCGCGAGGCGGGCTCCGGAAACATCGTGAACTGTGGTGCGGCGATGTACATGGCGCCGGTGGGACTGGTCAACGCCGCGCATCCGCGGGCCGCGTACGCCGAGGCGCTGGACCTCGCGGGCGCCCATCAGTCGTCGTACGGGAGGGAGGCGGCCGGGGTCTTCGCGGCGGCCGTCGCCGCCGCCTGCGCCCCGGACGCGACGCCCGCCACCGTCGTCGACACCTGCCTGTCGCTCGCCAAGGACGGAACCCGGGCCGCCATCGAGGCCGTGTGCGAAGTGGCCGTCCAGCACCAGGACTTCGAGACGGCGCTGGCACCGGTGCGTGCCGCGGTGGCCCCCTTCGACACCGTCGGACCCGACTACCGCGCCCCGTCCCTCGGCGCCCGCCGACCGTCCCGGCTGCACGCCATCGAGGAGCTCCCGATCGCCCTCGGGATGCTGCTCGTCGCGGACGGCGACTACCGGCACGCGGTGCTCGGATCGGTGAACTACGGCCGCGACTGCGACTCGATCGCCACGATGAGCGGCGCGCTCGCGGGCGCGCTGCACGGCGAAGCGGCGATCCCCGCCACCTGGGTGAAAACAGTGGCGGAGGCCAGCCGCCTCGATCTGCACGCACCGGCGCGGACGCTGACGGACGTCGCCCGCGAGGTGTTCGTACGGGACACCGCCCGGCGGCGTGCGCACGAGACGGCGTTCGCAGCACTGGAAGGCACGCCATGACCGTGCGGGTCACCTGGGTGCAGCCCGAGGACCTGATCGGGCACGAGCTGCGCCAGGCGGCCGAGGACGGCCGGGACGCGCGGCACATCGAGCGCCGGTGGTACGCGGCGGGCGGCGCACCCGCCCCGGAGCGCGCGGGCGCATCGACATCCCCGGCGCCACCCGCCCTGCGCGCGCTCGCCGAGCGCCTGCTCGACGAACTCGCCGGACTCACCTCGCCGCTGCATGTCGACGAGCCGACGGATCTCGCCGCGATCCGGGCGGTCTGCCCGGACTGGCCGGCGCCCCGCACGGACCCTCCACCGGCCGGTACGGCCCGGCTGGAGGCGGCATGGCTGGGGCGTGCGGCCGGCTGCCTGCTCGGCAAACCCGTCGAAAAGCTGCCCCTCGCGGGGATCCGTGCGCTGGCCCGAGCCACCGGGAACTGGCCGCTCACCACCTGGTTCACGGCGAAGGGCCTGCCCGCCGCACTGGCAGCCGCCCACCCCTGGAACCGTCGCTCCGCACCCACCTCGCTCGCCGAGAACATCGACGGGATGCCGGAGGACGACGACCTCAACCACCCGCTCCTGACCGTGCTGTTGATCCAGCGGCACGGGCCTTCGTTCGGTACCGCCGATCTCGCCCGGCTCTGGCTCGACGAACTCCCCGCCGGCCGTACGTTCACCGCCGAGCGGGTCGCGTACCGCAATCTGCTCGACGGCATCGAACCGCCGGACACCGCCCGGCACCGCAACCCGTTCCGGGAGTGGATCGGCGCCCGGATCCGCGCCGACGTGCACGGCTGGACCCACCCCGGCGACCCGGCGGCCGCCGCCGAGCAGGCACACCGGGACGCGGTCCTCACACACACCGGCAACGGTGTGTACGGGGCGATGTTCACCGCCGCGGCGCTCGCCGAGGCGGCCGGTGGCGACGCGGATGTGCACGGCTGTCTGGCGGCCGGTCTGCGCGTCGTGCCGCCCCGCTCGCGATTTGCGCACGCGGTCCGCACAGGGATCGACTCGGCCCGCGGTGAGGCGGACTTCGACGAGGTCGTCGACCGGCTGCACGCCGAGTTCGGCGTGTACCACTGGGTCCATGTACTGCCCAACGCCGCACTGCTCGCCGCCGCCCTCACCCACGCCGACGGCGACTTCTCCGGCTCCATCTGCCGTGCGGTGGCGGGTGGTTGGGACACCGACTCGAACGGCGCGACCGCCGGCTCACTGACCGGTCTGCTGGCCGGCCGGCCCGGGGCGCTGCCCGGCCGATGGACCACCCCGCTGGGGAACCGGCTCGCCACATCCGTTCCCGGATTCGATTCCATCGGCTTCGACGCACTCGCCGAAATGACCCACCGGCTCATCCACGAGGAGGCACGCCACCCATGACCGGCATCGTGGTGCTCGGCAGCACCAATATGGACCTTGTCGCCTACGTCGCACGGGCTCCGCAGCGCGGAGAGACCGTCACCGGACGGGAGTTCCGCACCGTCCCCGGCGGCAAGGGCGCGAATCAGGCCGTCGCCGCCGCCCGCGCGGGCGGCGACGTGATGATGATCGGCGCGGTCGGTGACGACGCGTACGGGGCGCAGCTGCGGTCCGGACTGGAGCACGCGGGCGTGGACACCGACCTGCTGCACACCGCGGAGGGCCCCAGCGGCACCGCGCACATCGTCGTCGACGACGCGGGCGGCAACTCGATCGTGGTGATCCCCGGCGCCAACGGCACCGTCACCTCCCTCGGCCCCGGGGAGAAGGCCGCCATCGCGGGTGCCGACCTGCTGCTCCTGCAACTGGAACTGCCGCTGTCCACTGTGCTGGAAGGAGCGCGGGTCGCCCATGCGCAGGGGGTACGGACGATTCTCACCCCCTCCCCCGTGCAACCGCTGCCGGACCAACTCTTCGACACCATCGATCTCCTGATTCCCAATGAGCACGAGGCCGCCGCACTCTCCGGGCACTGCGAACCCCACGCGGCGGCGGACAGCCTGCTCCGGCAGGTCCCCGAGGTCGTCATCACGCTCGGCGCGAGGGGCTGCCTGTACGCGTCCCGGGGCACCGAAAAGATCCACTTCCCCGCGCCCGAGGTCACCGCCGTGGACACCACCGGCGCCGGGGACACCTTCGTCGGCACGCTCGCCGTGGCGCTCGGCGAGGGGCGTGCCGTGCCGGAGGCACTGGCCTGGGCGTCGTCGGCCGCCGCGCTCTGTGTGCAGAAGCCGGGTGCCTCGACCTCCATGCCGTACCGCAGCGAGATCGACGCCGCATGACCGCGCCCGGGGAAGCACCCCTCACCGGCCTGCGGGTCCTCGACCTCGCCACGCTCTTCGCGGGCCCCCTCGCCGCCACCATGCTCGGCGACTTCGGCGCCGAGGTGATCAAGGTCGAACATCCGCGCAGACCCGATCCGTCGCGCGGGCACGGCCCGGCGAAGGACGGCATCGGCCTGTGGTGGAAGCTGCTCGGCCGCAACAAACGCAATCTGACCCTCGACCTCTCCGCTCCCGGCGGACGCGACGTCCTGCTGCGGCTGGCCGCGTCCACCGATGTGATCATCGAGAACTTCCGGCCGGGGACGCTGGAACGGTGGGGCATCGGCTGGGAGGAGCTGCACGCCGTCAACCCGCGGCTGGTGCTCACCCGGGTCACCGGCTTCGGCCAGTTCGGCCCGTACGCGCACCGCGCCGGCTTCGGCACCCTCGCCGAGGCCATGAGCGGGTTCGCCGCGATCACCGGGGAGCCGGACGGGCCGCCGACCCTGCCGCCCTTCGGGCTCGCCGACTCGATCGCGGCACTCGCCACCGCGTACGCCGTGATGGCGGCGCTGGCCGGGCGGGACCGCACCGGGAAGGGGCAAGTCGTCGACATGGCGATCATCGAGCCGATCCTGACCGTGCTGGGTCCGCAGCCGATCTGGTACGACCAGCTCGGATACGTCCAAGAACGCACCGGTAACCGCTCGCGCAACAACGCCCCACGCAATACGTACCGCACGTCCGACGGTCAGTGGGTCGCCGTGTCCACGTCCGCCCAGTCGATCGCCGAACGGGTGATGCATCTGGTCGGCCGCGCGGAACTGATCGACGAGCCGTGGTTCGCCTCCGGCGCCACCCGTGCCGATCACTCCGACGAACTCGACGAGGCAGTCGGCAGCTGGATGGCCCGGCACACCCGCGACGACGCGATCTCCGCGTTCGAGAAGGCGGAGGCAGCCATCGCGCCGATCCATGACATCCGGGACGTAATGGACGACCCGCAGTACCGGGCCCTGGACTCCATCACCGAGGTCCCCGACCCGGAGCTGGGCCCGCTGCGTATGCAGAACGTCCTCTTCCGGCTGTCCGGGACCCCGGGGGCGATCCGCTGGGCGGGCCGGCCGCACGGCGCGGACACCGACGAGATCCTCACCGGGCTCGGTCTGACCGATCCGGAGATCGCCGCACTGCGAGCGGGGAGCGTGCTGTGACGGCGGCGGCAGCGGTGCCTCTGACTTGGCTGTACGCCCCCGGGGACCGGCCGGACGTGGTGCGCAAGGCGCGCGACTCGGGCGCTGACGTGGTGATCGTCGACCTGGAGGACGCGGTCGCGCCGGACCGCAAGGCGTATGCACGGTCCGCCACTGCCGAACTCCTCGCCGATCCGCTCGCCGGCACGGACGGTGTGCCGATGCACGTCCGGGTCCACACCGAAACCGACATCCTGGCCCTGGCCGGACTGCCCGGTCTGGCCGAGCTGCGGCTACCCAAGATCACGCATGCCGCGACCGTCCATCACATCGCGGCTCTGGCGCCCGGCGTCGCGCTCTGTCCGCTGCTGGAGTCGGCGCTCGGCATCGAGCACGCGTACGCGATCGCGGCGTCCCACGCCCAGGTCCGCTCCATCGCCATCGGCGAGATCGATCTCCGGGCCGATCTGGGCGTACGGGACGACATGGGCCTGGACTGGTCGCGCGGCCGGGTGGTCGTTGCCGCCCGCGCGGCGGGGCTCGCCCCGCCGACCCAGTCGGTGTTCCCGGACGTCCTGGACCTGGACGGGCTGTGGCAGTCCTGCGTGCACGGGAGGGCGCTGGGGTTCGTCGGCCGGGCGGCGATCCACCCCCGGCAGCTGCCGGTCATCGAACGGGCATTCCGGCCGACGGCGGAGGAGATCGAGGCGGCGCAGGAGATCGTGGCGGCGGCACTGACGGACGCGGGTGCGCTGGCGCTGCCGGACGGCCGCTTCGTGGACGCGGCGGTGGTGGCCTCGGCCCGCCGGACGCTGGCGCTGGCGGAACGGGTGGGGTGACGGCGGAAAATCCGGCTCCTCCGGCGATCGAGAAGCGGGGGGTCCGGGCGCACAGACCCCGGTGGGGGAACAGTGAAAGGCCCCGAGCCGTTTGGTTCGGGGCCTTTCGTACAGATGGGTGGCGTCAGGCAGATGGGTGGCGTCAGGCTTTCTTCGCTGCCTCTGCCGTGCCGTTCTTCTCCGGCACCTCGGCATCAGGCACCTCGGCATCGGACGCCTTCGCATCGTCGGCGCCGTCGCCGTCACGGTCCGCGTCACCGGCGGCATCCGCGGCGGGCGCCGCGTCCTCGACGCCCTCGGCGTCCTCGGCTGCTCCCGGCTCGACGACCTCCTCGCGCCCCGGCCGTACCTTCGCCGAGATCACCATGTACGTCACCGCCAGCACGAACATGATGAGCGCGGTCCACACGTTCAGGCGCAGGCCCAGGATGTGGTGCGCCTCGTCGACCCGCATGTACTCGATCCAGGCACGACCCGCGCAGTACGCCGCGACGTACAGCGCGAACGCCCGCCCGTGTCCGAGCTTGAAGCGGCGGTCCGCCCAGATCACCAGCAGGGCGACGCCCACGCACCACAGCGACTCGTACAGGAACGTCGGGTGGTACGTTCCGGCGACCCGGTTGGGACCTTCGCTGATCTTCAGTGCCCACGGCAGATCCGTCGGCTTGCCGTACAGCTCCTGGTTGAACCAGTTGCCCCAGCGGCCGAACGCCTGGGCGATGGCGATACAGGGGGCGAGCGCGTCGGCCCAGGCGGTCAGCGGGATCCCTCGACGGCGGCAGCCGATCCAGGCGCCGACCGCCCCGAGCGCGATCGCGCCCCAGATACCGAGGCCTCCCTGCCAGATCTTGAAGGCGTTGACCCAGTCTTCACCGTCGCTGAAGTACAGCTGGTAGTCGGTGATGACGTGGTAGAGCCGGCCGCCGACGAGACCGAAGGGCACGGCCCAGACGGCGATGTCGGCCACCGTGCCGGCTCTGCCGCCCCGGGCGATCCAGCGCTTGTTGCCGAACCAGACGGCGACAAACACACCGATGATGATGCAGAACGCGTAGCCGCGAAGCGGGATCGGGCCGAGATTGATCACGCCGGTCGACGGGCTGGGAATGAAGGCAAGGTCCATGGCAGGGTCGACGCTACCTTGCCGGGCGGGAGGTGCGGCAACCCGCCCGACAACTTCTGGGTAACGAGACGGCCATCCATTCCCCACCCGGCCGACCCGGAGCCCACGTCCGCGGGGTGCCTCAGGAAACGGATGGCGACGGGGTGACCTTCGCCGGCTGCTTGCCCTTGTTCGCCTCGGCGACCCACTTCTTCAGGTTCGCCACGGTGATCGGTTCGTTCCCCTTCTTCGGGAAGATCGATTCACCGTTGAGGAGCGCCGTCGGCGTGCCCGTGAATCCACCGTTCTGGAACGCGGTGTTGGACTTCTTGACCCAGGTGTTGTGCGTGCCGTCCTCCACGCAACTGCGGAAGGCGGGCGTGTCGAGGCCCGGGACCTTGCCCGCCAGGTCGATGAGCTTGCTGCTCTTGCCGAAGGCGTCGTCGCTCTCCGGCGGCTGATTGCGGTAGAGGACGTCGTGGTACGCGGAGAACTTCCCGACGTCCTGTGCGCAGGCGGCCGCATTGGCCGCGTCCAGCGATCCGCTGCCGCCGAGGTTGCCGTCGATGAGCGTGGCCAGGTGATACTGGACCTTGATCTGTCCGGTGTTTTCCAGCTCGTGGATCGTTTCCCGGAACGCATTCTCGAACTGGGCACAGACCGGGCAGCGGAAGTCCTCCCAGACCGTGAGCGTGGACGGGGCGTCGTCCGCACCCACCTGGATGACCAGGCTGTCCTTGCCGGTCGCCCCCGACGGTGCGACCACGGGCCCCGACTCGCTCGCCTTGTTGCCCTTGCCCCCCGAATTCGCGGCGATCACGCCGATGACGGCGGCCAGCGCCAGCACACCCACCACGGCGGCCGAGACGATCAGCGTGCGCCGGCGGCGCTCGCGCGCCTTCGCCTGCTCGCGCTGCTGGACGAGCCGGTCGCGCGCGGCCCTTTTTCCCTCTTGGTTGTTCTCGCTCACACCCGCAGCAACGAACCGGGGAGGCACGTGCGTGCCTCCCCGGCCCCAGGTCCACCCGGATGGATTACACCCGATGTCAGCGCTTTCGAACGCCTTCGGCCAATTCGCCCGCCAATGAGCGGACCGCGGCGAGACCGGACGCCTCGTCGGGGGCGTCCAGGATCCGCTTGACGAAGGCGGAGCCGACGATCACCCCGTCGGCGAAGACGGCGACCTCGGCGGCCTGCTGGGCGTTGGAGACGCCGAGGCCGACGCAGACCGGGAGCTCGGTCGTGGCGCGGGTGCGCCGGACCACGTCCTGAGCCTGCTCGCCGACCGATTCGCGGGTGCCGGTGACCCCCATCAGCGAGGCCGCGTAGACGAAGCCCGAGCCGGCCGCGGTGATGGCGGTGAGGCGCTCGTCCTTGCTGCTCGGTGCGACGACGAAGACGGTCGCGAGACCGTGCTTGTCAGCGTGCTCGCGCCACACCGAGGACTCCTGGACGGGCAGGTCGGGCAGGATGCACCCGGCGCCGCCCGCCTCGGCGAGCTCGGCGGTGAACCGCTCGATGCCGTACCGGTCGATGGGGTTCCAGTACGTCATGACAAGGATCGGGACGCCGGTCGCCTCGTACGCCTCGCGGACCGTACGCATCACGTCGGCGATCTTCACGCCGCCGCGCAGAGCGATGTCGTCGGCGGTCTGGATGACCGGCCCGTCGAGCACGGGGTCGCTGTGCGGCAGGCCCACCTCGACGACATCGGCGCCACCGGCCACGACGGCCTTGACGGCCTCGATGCCGCCGTCGACCGTCGGAAACCCGGCCGGCAGGTAGGCGATGAGCGCGGCACGCTTCTCCGCCTTGGCGGCGGCGAGGGCGGTACTCAACAGCTCGATGTTGCCACTCACCTGGCGTCCTCCTCGATCTCGGCATCGCCGTTCCCCGCGTCCGCCTCGACGGTCGCGTCCGCGTCGTACAGCCCGAAGTAGCGGGCCGCCGTGTCCATGTCCTTGTCGCCGCGGCCGGACAGGTTGACCACGAGAAGCCCGTCCTTGCCGAACTCCTTGCCGACCTCCAGGGCTCCGGCCAGCGCGTGGGCGCTCTCGATGGCCGGGATGATCCCTTCGGTGCGGGAGAGCAGCAGCAGCGCCTGCATGGCGGCGTCGTCGGTGACCGCGCGGTACTCGCCGCGGCCGATGTCCTTGAGGTACGCGTGCTCGGGGCCGATGCCCGGGTAGTCCAGACCGGCCGAGATGGAGTACGGCTCGGTGATCTGGCCCTCGTCGTCCTGGAGGACGTAACTGCGCGACCCGTGCAGGATGCCGGGCTCGCCCGCGGTCAGGGTCGCCGCGTGCTCGCCGGTCTCCACGCCGTGTCCGGCGGGCTCGCAGCCGATCAGCCGGACATGCGCGTCCGGGATGAAGGCGTGGAACAGGCCGATGGCGTTGGAGCCGCCGCCGACACAGGCGATCGCGGCGTCCGGCAGCCGGCCGGTCCGTTCCAGAACCTGCCGTCGGGCCTCGACGCCGATGACGCGGTGGAAGTCGCGGACCATCGCCGGGAAGGGGTGCGGGCCCGCGACCGTCCCGAAGAGGTAGTGGGTGCGGTCCACATTGGCGACCCAGTCGCGGAACGCCTCGTTGATGGCGTCCTTCAGCGTGCGGGAGCCGGATTTCACGGCGACGACCTCAGCGCCGAGCATCCGCATCCGCGCCACGTTCAGCGCCTGCCGCTCGGTGTCGATCTCGCCCATGTAGATGGTGCATTCGAGGCCGAAGAGGGCGCACGCGGTCGCGGTGGCGACGCCGTGCTGACCCGCGCCGGTCTCGGCGATGACCCGGGTCTTGCCCATGCGCTTGGTGAGCAGCGCCTGACCCAGCACGTTGTTGATCTTGTGCGAGCCGGTGTGGTTCAGGTCCTCGCGCTTGAGGAAGATCCGGGCGCCGCCCGCGTGCTCGGCGAAGCGCGGAATCTCGGTCAGGGCGCTGGGCCGGCCGGTGTAGTTGACCATGAGCTCATTGAGCTCGGCGGCGAAGGCCGGGTCGTGTTTGGCCTTGTCGTACTCGACGGCGACCTCGTCCACGGCGGCGACGAGCGCCTCCGGGATGAACTTGCCGCCGAACGCGCCGAAGTAGCCCTCGGCGCTGGGGACCAGACCCTCGGGGTCCGGAATGAAGAAGTCAGATGACATCCGACGTGCTCCTCGTCATGGCAACGGGTGGGTTCACCGTATGCGCCGTCGGCAGAGCGCCGTCGCGACCGGGACGGTCGGACGGTTCGGTCGTACGTACGAGAGGGTGGTGCGAGTACGTCGGCCGGGGCTCGCTAGAGCGCGGTCCCCGTGCGCCATCGCATGCCGTTGACCTGGCCGGGCTCGTCGCCGATCACGTACCGCACCCGCCGTCCGTGCACGCGGCGCGCGGGGGCGCGGCAGCCGCGGGGGCGGCAACCGCGCGCCAGCGGTGCGTGCGGGTCCCGGGCAGCCGTCACCATGGCCAGGCGCAGGCGCGGCCGGGTGCGGGGCAGGGGACGGTCGGCGGACATGGTGCGGGTCAGTCCCGTCCGTGCCGCAGGGCCGGGTGGGCGCCCGCGGCGACCAGGTCGGCGACTGCGGTCCGCGGGTCGCGGCCGGTGACCAGGGACTCGCCGACGAGTACGGCGTCGGCGCCGGCGTTGGCGTAGGCGATGAGGTCGTGCGGGCCGCGGACGCCGGACTCGGCGACCTTGACGATGCCCGCCGGGATCTCGGGGGCGACACGCTCGAAGGTGGAGCGGTCGACCTTGAGGTCCTTCAGATTGCGCGCGTTGACACCGATGATCTTCGCTCCGGCGTCGACGGCGCGCTCCGCCTCCTCCTCGTCGTGCGCCTCGACCAGCGGCGTGAGGCCGATGGACTCGGCGCGCTCGATCAGGGACACGAGGGCCTCCTGGTCGAGGGCGGCGACGATCAGCAGGGCGAGGTCGGCGCCGTAGGCGCGGGCCTCCCAGAGCTGGTAGGAGGTGACGATGAAGTCCTTGCGCAGGATCGGGATGTCGACCTTGGCGCGGACGGCCTCCAGGTCGGCGAGCGAACCGCCGAAGCGGCGCTCCTCGGTGAGGACTGAGATGACGGACGCGCCACCGGCCTCGTAGTCCGCGGCGAGTGCGGCCGGGTCGGCGATCGCCGCGAGGGCTCCCTTGGAGGGGCTGGAGCGCTTGACCTCGCAGATAACGGTCACGCCCTCGCCGCGCAGGGCGGCGACTCCGTCCTTGGCCGCCGGAGCGCGCGCCGCGCGTTCCTTGAGTTCGTCGAGGCTGACACGCGCCTGCCGCTCTGCGAGGTCGGCGCGGACGCCGTCGATGATCTCGTCGAGCACACTCACGCGAGCGGCCCCCTTCCGGGACGGTGATGAGGGAACAGGATCAGCCATCTCGATGATATCCGCAGGAGGGCCGAGGGCCCGCATCCGGCCTCCGAATGTCCCACTGGCTGGGCATTCACGGCGCCAGTACTGATCCGAACGGCAGATTCCGAACAACGGTGAAGATCAGCAGCACGGCGCCGATCCCCCACCAGTAGGCCGGTGCGAGGTTGATCCGTACGGGCATTCCTCTGCTCGCGCGGACGATCCAGACCACCCAGACGGCAGCGAAGATCGCGTAGCCGACGACGGCGAGGGCATTGGAGCCGAAGGCGGCGCCGATATCGCCGTGGGCAACGGCGTGGGCGCTGCGCAGCCCGCCGCAGCCGGGGCAGAACAGGCCGGTGACCTGCAGCATCGGGCAGACCGGGTAGTGGCCCGGCTGGTTGGGGTCGACGGCGCCGACGTAGCCGAAGGCCGCGATGACGGCGCCCATGACCGCCACCGGGGTGGCGAGCCGTCGGAAGGGTGATGCGGGCACGGGCGCCGGCGGGAAGGCCGGTGCCGGCTGACCGGGCGCCGGCACGAAGTCCGGCGCGGGCTGTCGACCGGACGGGCCCGGTGCGGCTGCGGGGGAAGGCGAGGCGTCCACCCGGTGATTGTCCCCGCTCACGCGGAAAGGCGCAGCCCGGCCCGGGCTGCGCCTTTCACGATGTTCCGACCGGCGTCAGGAAGACGTCTGGGCCTGCCCGGCCGCCGCCCGGGCGGCGGCCATCTCGGGCGTCTCCTTCGGCGTGCCGAGGCCGGCGGCCTTCATCGCGAAACCGACGATTCCGCCGATGAGGATGACCGCGATACCGGCCCAGAAGCCGAGCGGGTTGGCCGCGACCATGAAGACGCCTGCGACGCAGAAGCCGATGAACGAGATGATGACACCGGTCCAGGCGGCCGGGGTGTGTCCGTGGCTGCTGCCCGCCATGAGTTGCTCCTCGTTGGTGTTGCGCTGTGGGTATCGCTGATCGCTGTACGCACAGCTGGTGGCGCTGTGCTGCCGCTGTGCAGAAAGCTCAGAACCATTGTCCCGTACGGACGGGTACGGCGTGTGCTGGGGGTCGCACCCGGGGTGTGTCCCCCGGTCACGCCCCGCTCGCGCCGGGAGTCAGTGCGTCGGGTCCTCGCCGCGGTCGAGCGCCTTCCACAGGTCCTCGGGCCGGTCCGGGTCCGGGGCGGTGCGGGGGGCCTTGCGGGGGCGCGGAGTTCCGTCGCGCTCGTACCGGCCCGACATGGTCGGCCAGAGCTTCCCGTACCGCAGGGCGAGCAGCCCTGCGATGAGGATCAGCAGTCCGCCGGCGGCGGTGACGTAGGGCCAGGCGGTGTGGCTGAGGGCGTCGATGGTGGCGGAGGTGTCGCCGGTGGTCTGCGCCGCCTTCTCGTCGAGGGCCGCGCTGTCGGAGGCGCCGAGGTAGGCGCTCAGTCCGGCACCGAGGCCGCTGAGGGCGAGCAGCCCGGCGACGAGCAGTCGGCTGGCGCTGCGGACGGCGAAGACGGCGACGAGGGCGGCCAGGCCGACGATGGCAAGTGCCGCCGGGAGTCCGGTGACGTCCTGGCCGTCGGCGGTCAGAGGCAGGGAGCCGCCGACGACGGCGGCCTTTCCCTCGGCCCAGGTCTGGCTGGAGGCGAGAAGGACGACGGCGGCACCGACCGCCCCGAGAAGCAGGCCGGCGGCCAGGCTGCGGCGGCTTCCCGTGGCGTCGGGCGCGGTGGCGGCCTGGGCACGGGGCTGGGGTACGGGGACAGCACTCACGTACCCCACTATCCCCTACGGGTTCAGCCCGAGCGGCACATGGGGGGTGGGTGAAGGAGCGGGGTCTGGTGCGTGCAGCTGCAAGGCGGAGGAAGGAGTCGACGCGAAGGGGCCCCACGCCTTCAGGGCTATGGGGAGTCGGTGACTGACGACAGCGCCGCAGATGTGCGCACCAGGGCACGCGACGCCGCCCCCCCATGTGCCGCTCGGGCTTCACCGTTCGCGGAGGCGGTTCGCCGTATGCACGGCGCGCAGGACCGCGGCGGCCTTGTTACGGCATTCGGTGTCCTCGGCGACCGGGTCGGAGTCGGCGACGATTCCCGCTCCGGCCTGGACGTAGGCGGTGCCGTCGCGCAGCAGAGCCGTACGGATCGCGATCGCGGTGTCGGCGTCCCCGGCGAAGTCGAGGTAGCCGACGCAGCCTCCGTACAGTCCGCGGCGGGTGGGTTCGAGCTCCTCGATGATCTGCATGGCCCGCGGCTTGGGGGCACCGGAGAGCGTCCCGGCCGGGAAGCATGCGGTCAGGACGTCGAAGGCGGTACGGCCTTCGGCGACGCGGCCGGTGACCGTGGAGACGATGTGCATCACGTGCGAGTACCGCTCGATCGACATGAAGTCGACGACCTCGACACTGCCGGGCACGCAGACCCGTCCCAGGTCGTTGCGGCCGAGGTCGACGAGCATCAGGTGCTCGGCGCGTTCCTTCGGGTCGGCGAGGAGCTCGTCGGCGAGTGCCTGGTCCTCCTGCGGGGTGGCGCCGCGGGGCCGGGTCCCGGCGATCGGGTGGACCATCGCCCGCCCGTCCTCGACCTTGACGAGCGCTTCGGGGCTGGAGCCGGCGACATCGAAGCCGTCGAACCGGAAGAGGTACATGTACGGCGACGGGTTGGTCGCGCGCAGCACCCTGTAGACGTCCAACGCGCTTGCCGTGCAGGGGGCTTCGAAGCGCTGTGAGGGGACGACCTGGAACGCCTCGCCGGCTCTGATGCGCTCCTTCACGTCGACGACGGCGTCCTGGAAGGCCTGGCCGCCCCAGAGCGCGGTGTACGACGGGAGCTCGGACGGCGGAAGGGCCGCGGGGGTGCTCTCGACCGGGCGGGAGAGGTCCGCCTCCATGGCGTCGAGCCGGGCGACGGCGTCGGCGTACGCCTCGTCGACCCCGGTCTCCAGGTCGTTGTGGTTGATCGCGTTGGCGATCAACAGGACGCTGCCGTCCCAGTGGTCAAGAACGGCAAGGTCCGAGGTGAGGAGCATGGTCAGCTCGGGGAGCTGCAGGTCGTCGCCTCCGTGCTCACCGATCCGCTCCAGTCGGCGCACGATGTCGTAACCGAGATAGCCGACCATGCCACCGGTGAACGGCGGCATGCCGGAGTGCAGGTCGCGCGGGGTGTGCAGGGCCTCGACGGTGGCGCGCAGGGCGTCCAGCGGATCCCCGTCGACGGGGACGCCGACGGGCGGGGTGCCGAGCCAGTGCGCCTCCCCGTCGCGGACGGTGAGGGTGGCGGCGCTGCGGACGCCGATGAAGGAGTAACGGGACCAGGTGCGGCCGTTCTCCGCGGATTCGAGGAGGAACGTGCCGGTGCGCTCGCCTGCGAGTTTGCGGTAGAGCGCAACCGGGGTGTCGCCGTCCGCGAGGAGTCGGCGGCTGACGGGGATGACACGCCGGTCGGCGGCCAGTTTGCGGAAGGTCTCGAGATCCATGGCGGCTGACCCTACTGCCCCAGCGGGAGTACATCTGCGTCGAAGCAGGTCCGGTCACCGGTGTGACAGGCGGCACCCGTCTGGTCGACCTTGACGAGGACGGTGTCAGCGTCGCAGTCGAGGGCGACGGACTTGACCACCTGGATGTGGCCCGAGGTGTCGCCCTTGACCCAGTACTCCTGGCGGCTGCGCGACCAGTAGGTGCAGCGGCCGGTGGTCAGGGTGCGGTGCAGGGCCTCGTCGTCCATCCAGCCGAGCATGAGCACCTCGCCGGTGTCGTACTGCTGGGCGATGGCCGGGACCAGGCCGTCAGCGCCGCGCTTGAGGCGGGCGGCGATGGCCGGGTCGAGGTTCCCGGACGGCGGCGGAGTGCTGGGCGTGGGCGCGCTGGTCATGTGCCCATTGTGCCGTGGACGCGGGAGCGGCTTCCTGCGGCGTCCACTGGGCGGACCGCGTGCGGCGGCCGTACGCTGGCGAGCATGTCGACCCATGCGAAGCGTGAACGACTTCTGCTCGCCGACCTGTTGGAGGCGGCGGGACCGGAAGCCCCGACCCTGTGCCAAGGCTGGACGACCCGGGATCTGGCCGCCCATGTGGTGGTCCGCGAGCGCCGGCCGGACGCGGCGGGCGGTCTGCTGCTGGACGTGCTGAAGAACCGCCTCGAACATGTGCAGGCGGAGTACGCGGCCAAGCCGTACGAGGAGCTGATCCAGCTGATCCGTACCGGGCCGCCGCGGATGTCCCCGTTCGGCCTGAAGCAGATCGACGAAGCAGCCAACACCGTCGAGTTCTACATCCACGCGGAGGATGTGCGCCGGGCCCAGCCGGACTGGTCACGGCGGGAGCTGGACCCGGTCTTCGCCGATGTGCTGTGGTCGCGCGCCGAGAGGACGGCCCGGATGCTGGGCCGCAAGTCCCCGGTGGGGCTGGTGCTGCGCCGCCCGGACGGCCAGACGGCGGTGGCGCACAAGGGCACCCCGGTGGTGACGGTCACCGGCGAGCCGGGCGAGCTGCTGCTCTTCGCGTTCGGCAGGCAGAACGCGGCGACGGTGGAACTCGAGGGCGACAAGGAGGCGGTGGCCCGGCTGCACACCGCGGAGCTGGGGATGTAGCGCGTACGGGTCCGGGTCAGCGCGGGAGTTCCGCGCGGCGCAGCCGGGTGAAGGCCAGACCGGCCACCGCCCCGGACGCGCACACCACTGCGCTGGTGACGAAGACCGGGCCCGTCCCCCAGGCGGCCACGGCGGCTCCCGTGACCGGGTAGCTGAGCGGTGCGATCGCGTGGGTGAAGAGCGTCGATACCGAGGTGACCCGGCCCAGGTAGGCGGGGTCGGTGACGGTCTGGGTCAGGGCGCCGCACAGGGCGCCGCCGAGCCCGGCGAAGAGCCCGATGCAGACGGCGACGGCGACGGCGAGACCCACCGAGGGGGCAAAGGCCAGGACGGCTATGGCGAGTGCGCCGACCAGTACCGTCAGGCACATGACGAGACCGGCCCGCGGCACGCGGCCGCGCACCGCGAGCAGCAGCGCCGACGCACCGGCTCCGATCCCGAACGCGGCGACGATCCAGCCCATGCCGGACGCCCCCCAGCCGCGCTGTCCGGCGAGCAGGACCAGGCCGAGGTTGAGGGGCCCGGCGAAGCCCAGCTCGCTGAGGGCCACGGCGAGCATGAGCGGTCCGAGCACCGGGTGGCGGCGGATGTGGCGCAGCCCGTCGGTCAGGTCGTGCCAGGCGGTGCCGGACGGTTCACCGGCTTCCGCTGCGGGCAGCGGGCTGATCCGCAGGGCAAGGAGCAACGGCAGCGACACGGCGAAGAGCACCCCGGCCGCGGCGAACGCGAGGGTCGGGCCGCCGAAAGCCACTGCGGCGCCACCGAGCGGGGCTCCGACGACATTGGCGGCACGGGAGGCGAGTCCGCGAAGTCCCTGGACGCGGGCCAGTTGTCCGGCGGCGGTGATCCGGGGCGGCAGGGCACCGACCGCGGGCAGGAAGAGGGCGTCGACCACGCCGAAGACGAGCGCGACGGCGACCAGCATCCACACGGCGGGTGAGGTGGACAGCAGCGCGCCCGCCAGGCCCAGCACGACCAGACAGCGGGCGGCGTCGCTGCCGATGACGACGCGGCGCGGGCCGAGCCGGTCGGCGAGCACTCCCCCGCCGAGCATCAGCAGGGCCCGGGGTATGGAGCCGACGGCGAGGACGAGCCCGGCCTGGGTGGCGCTGCCGGTGCGGGCGGCGGACCAGGCGAGCGCCATGTAGTAGACGCTGTCGCCGATCATCGACGCGGCGTAGGCGCCAAGCCAGCGCAGGACGTTGCCGTCGCGGTGGGCTGGGCGTTCGGGTGCTTTCGTGGCCGTGACGGTGACGGTCATGAGGGTCGTCCTCCCGGGGCGGCGGCTCAGGTGCGGAACGGGAATGCGTACAGGTGCACGGCGACGTTCTCGCGGCCTTCCGTGTCTCCGGCCTCGTCGCGGGCGCGGCCGAGTTGTTCGTACCGGTCGATGAGTTCGTGCACCTCACGGCTGAGCGCGGCGAGTTCGTCGGCGGTGAGCCGGGCCAGGTACTCGGAGCCGGAGGCGGCGCTGCGCCACTCCAGTGGCCAGCTCTGGGCCGAGTCGATGTAGCTGCGGTACAGCTCGACGTGCTGGTCGAACGAGAGCCGGCCGATGGCGGTATGCGTGGCGACCTTCTCGGGCGCGTCACTGAAATCCTCGGCATGGACGTTCAGCCCCTTCGAGGCCGGCTGCCACCAGCGCTCGCGGCCGTCCTTGCCCTGCTGCTCGGCCTCCTCGATCAGGCCGTGGTCGGCGAGCTTGCGCAGGTGGTAACTGACCAGCGAGACCGCCTCGTCGACCTGCTCGGCGAGCTGGGAGGCGGTGGCCTTACGGGAGATGTAGAGCGCCCGGTAGAGCTTCATCCGCAGGGGGTGCCCGAACGCCTTCAGGGTCTCCAGGTCCGAGATCCGGCGAGATTCGTTGCTTGCCATGCCCTCACCGTAGACGGGAAAGAAAAACTGCACAATCTTTATTGTGCAATAAAATTTGTGGAACCTCGGATACCACCCTGAGGCCGTGAGGGGACGGCCCGCAAAACGCCGATCGCCGGACGGGCCACAACGGCCCGTCCGGCGATCGATGGAGTACTGCGGTCAGCGGACCGGGTGCCCGGCCTCCCGCAGCGCGTCCTTGACCTCGGAGATCCGCAGATCACCGAAGTGGAAGACGGACGCGGCGAGCACCGCGTCGGCGCCTGCCGCGATGGCGGGTGCGAAGTGCGCGAGCCGGCCCGCGCCGCCGGAGGCGATGACGGGGACGGTGACGTGTGTGCGGACCGCCGCGATCATCTCGGTGTCGTAGCCGTCCTTCGTGCCGTCGGCGTCCATCGAGTTGAGCAGGATCTCGCCCGCGCCCAGCTCGGCGGCCCGGTGCGCCCACTCGACGGCGTCGATGCCGGTGCCCTTGCGGCCGCCGTGCGTGGTGACCTCGAAGGTGCCCGCGGGGGTACGCCGGGCGTCGACGGACAGCACGAGGACCTGCCGGCCGAACCGCTCGGCGATCTCCCGGATGAGGTCCGGGCGGGCGATCGCCGCGGTGTTGACGCCGACCTTGTCGGCGCCGGCCCGCAGCAGTTTGTCGACGTCGTCGGCGGTACGGACACCGCCGCCGACGGTGAGCGGGATGAAGACCTGCTCCGCGGTGCGGCGCACCACGTCGTAGGTCGTCTCCCGGTCGCCGCTGGACGCGGTGATGTCGAGGAAGGTCAGCTCGTCGGCGCCCTCGGCGTCGTACAGCTTGGCCATCTCGACGGGGTCACCCGCGTCGCGCAGGTTCTGGAAGTTGACACCCTTGACGACCCGGCCGTTGTCGACGTCCAGGCACGGGATGACACGTACCGCGAGACTCATTGCGCACCTTCCCGGTAGGCCTCGATCTCGACTTCGACGACCAGGCTGGGGTCGACGAAACCGGAGACGATGATCATGGAAGCGGCGGGGCGGACGTCATCGAACAGCTCCTTGTGGGCGCGGCCGACCTCGTCCACGTCCCGGGCGTGCGTGATGTACATCCGGGTACGGACGACGTCCTCGCGGCCCAGCCCCACCTGCTTCAGCGCGTCGAAAGCGACCTTGAAGGAGGCGACGGCCTGCTCGTACGGGCCGCCCGCGGAGATCTGTCCGTTGACGATCGACGTGCAGCCGGCGACCAGGACCAGCCCGTTCGGCAGCTGCACCGCGCGGGAGTAGCCGAACTTGTCCTCCCAGGGGGCGCCGGAGGAGATGCGGTTGACGGAGTCGGTCATCCGGAGACCACCTGCAGCGCCTCTTCGAGGGTGAACGCCTTCGCGTACAGCGCCTTGCCGACGATCGCGCCCTCGACACCGTCCGGCACGAGCGAGGCGATCGCCCGCAGGTCGTCCAGCGAGGAGACGCCGCCGGAGGCGACGACGGGCTTGTCGGTGACGGCGCAGACGTTCTTCAGGAGCTCCAGATTGGGGCCCTGGAGCGTGCCGTCCTTGGCGATGTCGGTGACGACGTAGCGGGCACAGCCCTCGGAGTCGAGGCGGGCGAGGGTCTCGTAGAGGTCGCCGCCGTCGCGGGTCCAGCCGCGGCCGCGGAGCGTCGTACCGCGGACGTCGAGGCCGACGGCGATCTTGTCGCCGTGCTCGGCGATGACCTTGGCGACCCACTCGGGGGTCTCCAGCGCGGCGGTGCCGAGGTTGACCCGGGTGCAGCCGGTGGCAAGAGCGGCGGCGAGCGAGGCGTCGTCACGGATGCCGCCGGAGAGCTCGACCTTGATGTCCATGGAGCGGGCGACCTCGGCGATCTGCGCCCGGTTGTCACCGGTGCCGAACGCGGCGTCCAGGTCGACGAGATGCAGCCACTCGGCCCCCGCCTTCTGCCAGGCGAGGGCGGCCTGCAGGGGGTCTCCGTACGAGGTCTCGGAGCCGGACTCGCCGTGCACGAGACGGACGGCCTGGCCGTCGCGGACGTCGACGGCGGGGAGGAGCTCAAGCGTGGTGGACATCAGAGTGTTCCGATCCAGTTGGTCAGCAGCTGGGCGCCGGCGTCGCCGGACTTCTCGGGGTGGAACTGGGTGGCCCACAGGGCGCCGTTCTCCACGGCGGCGACGAACGGCTCACCGTGGGTGGCCCAGGTGACCCGGGGGGCGCGGATCCTGGCGTTCGTGACTTCGAGGCTCCAGTCGTGCACCGCGTACGAGTGCACGAAGTAGAACCGGGCCTCGGGGTCGAGACCGGCGAAGAGCTCGGAGTCCTCGGGGGACCGCACGGTGTTCCAGCCCATGTGCGGGACGACCGGGGCCTTCAGCGGGGCGACGGTGCCGGGCCACTCGTCGAGGCCCTCCGTCTCCACGCCGTGCTCGATGCCGCGCTCGAAGAGGATCTGCATGCCGACGCAGATGCCCATCACGGGGCGGCCGCCGGAGAGCCTGCGACCGATGATCCATTCGCCGCGGGCCTTCTTCAGCCCCTCCATGCAGGCGGAGAACGCGCCGACGCCGGGCACCAGCAGCCCGTCGGCGTTCATCGCCCGGTCGAAGTCGCGGGTGATCTCGACGTCCGCGCCGACGTGGGCGAGGGCGCGCTCGGCGGAACGGACGTTACCGAAGCCGTAGTCGAAGACGACGACCTTCTTCTTCTCACTCACAGGTCGCTCCCTCAGTCCCAGAGTCCCTGGATCCGCATGACACCTGCGGCCAGGCTCATCACGGATGCGATCCCGAGCAGCACGATGACGCCCTTGGGCATCTTCTGCTTCGAAAAGGAGTAGACGCCGCCGGCCAGGAAGAGGCCGAGGACGATCAGAATGGTGTTGAGGCCGGTCACAGCGCGCCCTTCGTGGAAGGAAGAATTCCGGCAGCACGCGGATCGTGCTCACAGGCGTACCGCAGGGCGCGGGCGAGCGCCTTGAACTGGCACTCCACGATGTGGTGGGCGTTGCGGCCGTACGGGACGTGGACGTGCAGGGCGATCTGCGCCTGGGCGACGAACGACTCCAGGATGTGCCGGGTCATCGTCGTGTCGTACGAGCCGATCATCGGCGCGATGTTCTCCGGCTCGGTGTGCACCAGGTAGGGGCGGCCGGAGAGGTCGACGGTGACCTGGGCGAGCGACTCGTCCAGCGGGACGGTGCAGTTACCGAAGCGGTAGATGCCGACCTTGTCGCCGAGCGCCTGCTTGAAGGCGGCACCGAGGGCGAGGGCGGTGTCCTCGATCGTGTGGTGCGTGTCGATGTGCAGGTCGCCGTCGGTCTTGACCGTGAGGTCGAAGAGGCCGTGGCGGCCGAGCTGGTCGAGCATGTGGTCGTAGAAGCCGACCCCGGTCGACACATCGACCTTTCCGGTGCCGTCGAGGTTGACCTCGACGAGCACGGACGTTTCCTTGGTGGTGCGTTCCACGCGGCCTACGCGGGGGCTCATCCGTCGTGCTCCTTCTTGAGTTCGCGTACCGCATCGAGGAACGCGTCGTTCTCTGCCGGGGTTCCTGCGGAGACCCGCAGCCATCCCGGTACACCGTTGTCCCGGACCAGGACGCCCCGGTCGAGGATCTGCTGCCAGGCGGTGTGGCTGTCGGCGAAGCGGCCGAACTGGACGAAGTTGGCGTCCGAGTCCGTCACGTCGAAGCCGAGGGCGCGCAGTTCGGTGACGATCCGGTCGCGCTCGCTCTTGAGCTGCGCGACGTAGCCGAGGAGCGTGTCGGTGTGCTCCAGGGCGGCGAGCGCCGTGGCCTGGGTGACGGAGGACAGGTGGTACGGCAGCCGCACCAGCTGGACGGCGTCCACGACGGCCGGGTCGGCAGCGAGGTAGCCAAGCCGCAGACCGGCGGCGCCGAACGCCTTCGACATGGTGCGCGAGAGCACCAGGTTGGGCCGGCCCTCGATCAGCGGGAGCAGCGAGGGGTGGTGGCTGAATTCGCCGTACGCCTCATCGACGACGACCATCGAGGGCCTGGCGGCCTGGGCGGCGTCGTACAGCGCGAGGACGGTGTCGGCGTCGACGGCGGTGCCCGTGGGGTTGTTGGGCGAGGTGATGAAGGCGACGTCCGGCCGCTGTCCGGCGATGGCCTCGCAGGCCGCGTCGACATCGATCGTGAAGTCGTCCTTGCGCGGCCCGGAGATCCAGCCGGTGCCGGTGCCGCGCGCGATGAGGGCGTGCATCGAGTACGAGGGCTCGAAGCCGATCGCGGTGCGTCCGGGTCCGCCGAAGGTCTGCAGCAGCTGCTGCAGCACCTCGTTGGAGCCGTTGGCCGCCCAGACGTTGGCGAGACCGACCTCGTGCCCGGCGGTGCGGGTGAGGTAGCGGGCCAGTTCGGTACGGAGTTCGACGGCGTCCCGGTCGGGGTAGCGGTTGAGGTCGCGGGCGGCCTCGCGGACGCGCTCGGCGATGCGGTCGACGAGCGCCTCGGGGAGCGGGTACGGGTTCTCGTTGGTGTTCAGCCGTACGGCCACGTCGAGCTGGGGCGCGCCGTACGGGGACTGACCGCGGAGCTCGTCCCGGATCGGCAGGTCGTCGATACGGGTGGTGTCGCTGTTCGTCACTGCTGCGGAACCTTCCAACCGAACCGGGCCTTGAGAGCGGCGCCGTGGGCGGGGAGGTCCTCCGCCTCGGCGAGCGTCACGACATGGTGAGTGACCTCGGCGAGCGCGTCGCGCGTGTAGTCGACGATGTGGATACCGCGCAGGAAGGACTGCACGGACAGGCCCGAGGAGTGGCAGGCACAGCCACCGGTGGGCAAGACGTGGTTGGAGCCGGCGCAGTAGTCGCCGAGCGAGACCGGGGCCCACGGGCCGACGAAGATCGCTCCGGCGTTGCGGACCCGGTCGGCGACGGCGGCGGCGTCGGCGGTCTGGATCTCCAGGTGCTCGGCGGCGTACGCGTCGACGACCTTGAGACCGTCCTCCAGATCGTTGACCAGGACGATCGCGGACTGGCGGCCGGCCAGTGCGGGCTCGATCCGGTCGGTGACGTGTTTGGTCGCGGCGATCTGCGGCTTCAGCTCGGCCTCGGTGGCGGCGGCCAGTTCCTCGGAGTCGGTGACGAGGACGGCGGCGGCCATCGGGTCGTGCTCGGCCTGGCTGATCAGGTCGGCGGCGACGTGCACCGGGTCGGCGGTGGAGTCGGCGAGGATCGCGATCTCGGTGGGTCCGGCCTCGGCGTCGATGCCGATGCGGCCCTTGAGGAGGCGCTTGGCGGCGGCGACATAGATGTTGCCGGGACCGGTGACGAGGTTCACCGGGAGACACTCGGCCGTTCCGTACGCAAACATCGCGACGGCCTGGGCGCCACCGGCGGCGTACACCTCGTCGACGCCGAGCAGGGCGCAGGCGGCGAGGATGGTGGGGTGCGGCAGGCCGCCGAACCCCTTCTGCGGCGGGGAGGCGACGGCGATGCCCTCGACACCCGCCTCCTGCGCCGGTACGACGTTCATGACCACGGAGGACGGGTAGACGGAGCGCCCGCCCGGCACATACAGCCCGACGCGCTCGACGGGCACCCACTTCTCGGTGACGGTACCGCCGGGGACGACCTGCGTGGTGTGCGTGGTGCGGCGCTGCTCGTGGTGGACGAGGCGGGCGCGGCGGATCGACTCCTCCAGGGCGGCCCGTACGGCGGGGTCGAGCCGGTCCAGCGCCTCGGCGAGAGCCGCGGCCGGGACCCGGATCGAGTCGATGCGTACGCCGTCGAATTTCTCTCCCCACTCGATCACTGCCGCTGAGCCACGATGGCGTACGTCCTCGCAGATGGGGCGCACCGTCTCCAGTGCGGCTTCCACGTCGAACTCGGCTCGGGGCAGCAGGTCGCGCAGGTCGCCGCCCTCGGGGAGGGCGTTGCCGCGCAGATCGATTCGAGAGATCACACCCCAATTCTCTCAGACCGACTCCGACGGCAGTTCGCCCGTATCACTGGCTGATACCCACCCCGGCCGTCACGGCCGACTACTCCCGGCCACTCCTGACCACCGGCGTTCACACCGTCACCCAAAGGGAATAACAGCTGCAAGCGGAAGGGGCCCCGGTGACCGAACCGCAGGACAGCGAGATCCCGGACAGCCTCGGCGTGGCGGAACTGGGCATGTGGCGGGCGTTCCGGAACGGCAGCACCTACGATTTGCGCGCCCGCGACCCGATGCGGGACGACCCGTTCGCGCCGACGGTCTGGGGTGCCGAGCGCAGTGTGGACGCCCGTGTGGTCGCCCGGCTGCTGCTGAGCGGGCCGCCCGCCCGGCCGGGACGGGTCGCCGCGCTGAAGCTCCGGGGCATACGGATCACCGGGACCCTCGATCTCGCGGGCGGACGTGTCGCTCCGTACGTGGAGCTGACCGGCTGCCGCTTCGAGGAGGAGGTGGTGCTGCCGGAGTGTCACTTCACGACGTTTCGGATGGTCGGCTGCGCGATGCCGCGGCTGGAGGCGGCGCGGCTGCGCACCGAGGGCGATCTGCATCTGCCACGCTGCCGGATCGAGCGCGGGATCCGGCTCACCGACGCCCATATCGGCACCGACCTGCTACTGAACCAGATCGAGCTCGGGGCCGACCGACAGGGCCGGGCGCTCGCCGGGGACGGTCTGACGGTCGCGCAGGACCTGCAGGCGGAGATGGTCGAGACACGTGGCGAGCTGAGTCTGCGTGGTGCGAAGGTCGGCGGTTCGCTGAGTCTGCGCGGCAGCCGGCTGCGGGCGGGGCGTGGCCGGCGCGCACTGAACGCCCCGCAACTGACGGTGGAGCGGACGTTGTACATGACCGAGGCGTGGGTCAGCGTCGACACGGGGAACCTGGGCACCACTCCCCCGTACGGCGTCGTCATGGCCCAGGCCCCGGCGCACGGCACCCGGGCGCAGGTCTTCGAGTGCCGCGGCGGGGTACGGCTCGACGACGGGCGGTTCGGTGACGCGGTCGACCTGCACAAGGCCAGATTCGTGCTGGCGCCCCCCGAGGAACTGTCGCTGCGCCGGATCGTCACCCCGGAGCTGCGGTTCAACGCGGAACGACCGGAGGAGGGCCGGGTCGTGCTCAACGGCGCGAAGGTCGTCACGCTGATCGACGTGTCGACCAGCTGGCCGGGGCCGGGCGGGCTCGCGATGGGCGGTTTCGTCTACGAGAACCTCGTCCCGTACGGGCACTTCCCACTCTCCCGCCGCCTGGAGTGGCTGGCGGCGGCGACCCCCGAATACGTACCGGAGCCGTACGAACGGCTGGCGACGGTGCTGCGCAACTGCGGGGAGGACGCGGACGCCCGCGAGGTGCTGCTCGCCAAGCAGCGGCGCCGACGCGAGACGCTGCCGCCCGCCGCGAAGCTGTGGGGAATCCTGCAGGACTGGACGGTGGCGTACGGCTACCGGCCCGGGCGGGCCGCGGTGTGGATGGCGGTGCTGTGGGCGGCCGGGACGGTGGCCTTCTCGCAGTACGAGCCGGCGGCGATCAAGCGGGACGAGCACCCGGCGTGGAACGCGGCGCTGTACGCGCTGGATCTGCTGGTGCCCGTGATCAACCTCGGGCAGGACGGGTACTGGCGGATGGAGGGCGGCTGGCAGTGGGCGGCGGCCGCGCTGGTGCTGCTGGGGTGGATATTGGCCACGACGGTGGCGGCGGGCGCATCCCGGCTGCTGCGCCGCGGCTGACCGGGCACGGCCGGGACAGGCTGCCCTCGGCCCGCAGACAAGGGCCCGGTGGACACTCCGACGACCGGTCTCCCCCGGCCGACCAGCACGGACACCAATCACCGGAGCAAAATAATCAAGCCAGATTCCACCCCATCCTTTACTCTTTATTGACCCCACTCAGGGCAACCCGGGCCCTCGGCACCAAAGCTTCACAGTGCCCCTCTGGCGCCGCCTCGACCAGCGCTTTTCAATGATCTGCACCATGTCATTCCTTCGCGCCCTGCTCCGTACCGCGCGCATGATCCGGCACGCGCCACAGCTGTGCGCCGGACTGCCTGCGGACGATGAGGTGCTGCTCGACGCCCCCGACGGGCGGCTCTCCCCCGCGCTCGTCGCCGCCGCCCTCGGGGAGTACGAGCCGGCCGCCAAGCTCCTCGCCACCACCCGGGACGCCGCCGAATGGGAGAACCGCGACCGTTACCTCGGCCGGCTCGTCACCTTCGCCCGCCACCGCGACAGCTGGCTGACCGACTGGCTCGCCGCCGCCCCGCACGACCCGGACGCACTGCTCGTCAGGGCCGAGCTGGCGGTCCGGCGGGCCTGGGAGTCGCCGGCCCGCGCCGAGCAGCTGCGCGACGTGGCACCACTGATCACCGCGGCGGCCGAGAGCGATCCGCGCGACCCGGTGCCCTGGCGGCTCGCGCTCGACCACGCCCGCGGCACACATGCCCCGCACACCGCCTTCGAGGCGCTGTGGGAGCAGGCCGTCCGGCGCTCCTCGCACCACTACGGCTGCCATGTCGCGGCCCTGCAGTACCTCTCCGCCGCCTGGTTCGGCTCGCACCGCGAGTGCTTCGACTTCGCCGAACAGGCCGCCGAGGACTCGCTGCCCAGCTCGCTGGTGCAGGCGCTGCCGGTGCGGGCCGCGTTCGCGCTGCTGAGCGCCGGCCCCGAGGCACGGACCACATCGATGCTGGAGGAGCGGATCGACCGGGCTGCGGATCTGGCGATCGCGCTGTCCGCCACGTACGAGCCGGGCGATCCGTGGCCGGCCGAGGTCCGTAATCTGCTGGCGTACGTACTGGTCGTCCGGGGTCGCTGGGACGAGGCGCTGGAACAGTTCCGGCTGATCGGACCCCATGCGACGTCGTTCCCGTGGTCGCCGGTCTCCGACGATCCGCTCGGCCAGTTCCTGGACGTGCGGGACGGGGTGCGCCTCCAGGTGGCATCCGGGATGCCTTTGCGGTACCGGGCCGACCACGGCGGGTCGCGCGGCCATTACGCTTGACCGTTGTGACCACCGCTCGTCTGCCCCTCTTCCCGCTGAACGCGGTGCTGTTCCCCGGCCTCGTGCTGCCGCTCAACGTCTTCGAGGAGCGGTATCGCGCCATGATGCGCGAGTTGCTGAAGACCGATGAGGACGAACCGCGCCGCTTCGTCGTCGTGGCGATCCGCGATGGCCGCGAGATCGCTCCCACCGCTGCCGGAATGCCGGACGCCACCACGATGCCCTCCGCCACCGAGCGTGGTCCCGCGGACGGCTTCGGCCCCGATCCGATCCAGACGTTCCACCGGGTCGGCTGTGTCGCGGACGCGGCAAAGATCCGGGAACGCGCGGACGGCAGCTTCGAGGTCCTGGCGACCGGCACCACCCGGGTCAAGCTGCTCTCGGTCGACGCGAGCGGCCCCTACCTGACGGCCGAGGTCGAAGAGCTTGACGAGGACGCCGGCGACGAGGCGGGCGCGCTCGCCGAGGGCGTACTGCGGGCATTCCGCAGCTACCAGAAGCGACTGGCCGGAGCGAGCGAGCGTTCCCTGACGACGGGCGCGGAACTGCCGGACGACCCGTCCGTCGTCTCGTACCTGGTGGCCGCCGCCGCGGTCCTCGACATCCCGTCGAAGCAACGACTGCTGCAGGCCCCGGACACGGCGACGCGCCTGCGCGAGGAACTGATACTCCTGCGCTCCGAGACCGCCGTCCTCCGGCACCTGCCGTCCCTGCCCGCAGTCGACCTGACCAGGGCGCCGACCCACCCCAACTGATGCGAGGACCCTGCCCCGTGGCAAAGAAGCCGAAGAAGCACCAGCAGTCCGGCTCCGGCGGCACTCCGGCGACGGTCGCCCTGACCGCGGCGGGCACCCTCTTCACGACCCACGCCTACGAGCACGACCCGGCCTCCCCCTCGTACGGTGAGGAGGCGGCGGAAGCGCTGGGCGTCTCCCCCGACCGGGTCTTCAAAACCCTGGTGGCCGACGTGGACGGCACCCTGACCGTGGCGGTCGTCCCGGTGGCCGGTTCCCTGGACCTGAAGGCCCTGGCAGCGGCGGTCGGCGGCAAGCGGGCCGCGATGGCGGACCCGGTGGCGGCGGAACGCACGACGGGCTATGTACGGGGCGGCATCTCCCCCCTGGGCCAGCGGAAGCGGCTGCCGACGGTACTGGACGAGTCGGCGCAGTCCCACGAGACGATCTGCGTATCGGCGGGCCGCCGCGGCTTGGAGGTGGAACTGGCCCCGACGGATCTGGCGTCGCTGACGGGGGCGGTGTTCGCGGCCATCGGCCGGGCGTAGACCACGCGGCCCCGGGGCGCTCTCAGCCCAGGGGCATGCGCAGCCCGGGGTCGCTTCCCATCCCAGAGCGGTCGCGGCGCCAGGTCACTTCCAGGCCGGGGTCACACCCAGCCCGGGGTCACACCCAGCCCGGCGTCACACCCAGCCCGTCCGGCGACCCCGGACCGGGGTCCTGGGCAGAGCCCCGGCTGTGGGAAGGTGCGGGGTGAGGCCCCGCGCAGCGGCCCTACCCCCGTCGCCCCACCCGCCCCACTCCCTACGGCTTCGTCGGAGGCGGCGGCGAGGACGGAGCCGACGGCCCCGCCGAGCCCGCACCCCCCGGCCCAGCCCCCGGCACCCCCCAGACTCCCCACTCCGGCTCCGGTTCCCGCGGCCCGAACGCCGCGGTCAGCGCCAGATGAACGACCATCGCCGCCACCGACCAGGCCAGCAACGCACCCTTCGCGTGCAGGTCGAGCGGTGCATCGAACACCACGCCCTTGCCGACCTCCCGCGCATGGGCGACCACATCACGTTCCGGTCCGAGCCAGACGCCCACCCCCCAGGCCACCAGCGACCCGAGCAGCCCGCCCAGGGCGAGCCCCACGACCAGCGCGATCCCGCCACGTCGATGGAACCAGAAGGCCAGCGCCGCGGACACCGCCCCGAACGCGAGGGCGAGCAGCACGAACGTCCCGTCGCTCCCGATCGCCTCCTCGCCCTCGCTGTCCTTGAGGAAGACCGCATGGCTGTCGGAGATCAGCGGGACCCGCGGCGAGAGCCACAGCCACAGCAGGCCGAGCCCGAGGCCGGCCACCGTCAGCAGGACGGCGACGACAGCCGCCCGCCGCAGATCCGCCCGCGGATCGCGCTCCTCCTCAGCCCCCAGGAGGGTCCCGGGACCGGAGCCACCGCCCTTCGGCGGCGTCTGCCAGGGGTCATTGGGCGAAGGCTGGTCGGGCGGTGTCAGAGGTGCGCTCACCGTGCCATCGTGCCAGGCGCCCCCGTGCCGCGCCTCACCGGACCGCTGCCCTGCGGTACGCCCAGGTCGCCACGGCCAGTGAGAGGACACCGACGACGGCGCAGACGGCAAGATCGAGGACGACGACCGCCCAGTCGGGATGCGCGTCGAACGACCGCGACAGGGCCTCGACCCCGTACGTCGAGGGCAGCAGATCGCGCGCCCAGCCGATCGGCGCGGGCATCCGGGCGGCCGGCAGCACCCCCAGCAACAGCGCCGCCGACATGCCGAGCTGTCCCAGCAGTGTGGCGAGTTCCTGCCGGGGCGCGAGCAGTCCGAGCGCGGCGCCCAGCCCGGACAGCGCTGCCCCGGCGAGCGGAATGACGGCGACGAGCACCCACAGATGGGCCATCGGCAGCTGGAAGAGCACGCTTCCGGTGACCGCGGTGACGATCGTGCCGGGCACCGTGAAGGAGGCGTACGCCCCCGCCGCACCGAGCACCACCGCGGCGGGCGGTACCGGCAGGGTGGCGTAGTGGTCGAGTCCGCCGCCGGCCCGTAGCTGCCCGAAGTACTGGGCGAGCAGATTGAGCGCGACGAAGGCGACGACGAGAACGCTGGATCCGGCGACGACGGCCCGTGCCTCGGAGCCGCCGTCGACGACCCCGCGCATCAGGATCATGATCCCGACGGACTGGAAGGTCGCCACGAAGAGCAGCGGGATCCGGGCGACTCTGGCCCGGGACAGCTGGGCGCGGTAGACGGCCGCGAGCGAGGGAATCAGCCGGGCCCGCGGTGCCAGCGGCGCGACAGCGCCACCGAGGCGGTCCTCGGTACCGGCCTCGGCGGGAGAACCGCTTCCGGCCGTCGTTCGAGCACCGGCCGCGTCCGCAGGAACAATGCTCGTCACCTGGTGCTGCTCCCGTTCGGTCCCTGCCCGGCCGTACATCCGTACCCGATCACCGCGGTCATGCCTTCACCAGTCCCTGCGTAGCGTCCCCGCCGAGCGCCAGGTAGACGTCCTCCAGACTCGGCGTCGCCAGAGTGAAGTCGTCAAGTGCGGCGAACGCGGCTCCGCCGGTCACCGTGGCGACGGCCGCCCGTGCCTCGTCCGGCCCGAGCCGCAGCACCCAGCGGCGCCCCGACTCCTGCGCGGACTCCCGCAGCGCGGCCACCTCGGGAACGTCCAGCGGCGCGCGGTCGCGCCACACCAGCTCGACCCGGACCTCGCCCGCCACCCGCTCCTTGAGGCCGGTGGGCGTGTCGCAGGCGATGACCTTGCCGCGTTCGAGGACGGCGACCCGGTCGAGGACGGTCTCGGCCTCGATGACGTTGTGGGTGACCAGCAGCACCGTCGTACCGTGCTCGGCACGGCGTCGGTCGACGGCGGCCCAGACGGCGCGCCGGGCGACGGGGTCCATCCCGGTCGTCGGCTCGTCCAGGATGAGGACCGGTCGCTCCCCGACCAGGGTGGCGGCGAAGCAGGCGAGCCGCCGCTGCCCACCGGAGAGCTTCTTCAGGGGGCGCGCCGCGATGTCGGTGAGGCCGAGCTCTTCGAGTACGGCGTCGCGCGCGGCGCGGGCCTCCGGTACCGCGAGTCCGCGCAGCCGCCCGGTGGTCTCGGCGGCGAGCGAAACGGTCAGCTCGTCGAGGGCCGTGGACTCCTGCCCGAGGTAGCCGATCAGCCGGGAGGCCCGCTCGGGGTGGCGCACGAGGTCGTGCCCGAGCATCTCGACGCTGCCGGAGTCGGGCCGCATCAGCCCGGTGAGCTGGCGTACGAGGGTGGACTTGCCCGCGCCGTTGGGCCCGAGAAGTCCGAAGATCTCACCGCGTCGGACGTCGAGGCTGATCCCGTCGGTCGCGCGCACCTCGGGGGTGGCGGGTGTGCCGCGGCGGCCGCGGGCGGCGGGATAGGTCTTGACCAGATCACGCACCGCGCACACGGTCCCGGTCGCCGTCTGCGCCTGTGCTGTGCCCGTACTCACGAGGTACGAGGGTACGGGGTCGAACGCCTCTCATTGCGCCCGGGCTGCCGGACTACTCCACCGCGGGGGCGTGTTCGGCCGCCGCACGTACATCGATCTCGCGCCAGAAACCCGCCCGGATCGCGTATCGGTCGTGTTCGTCGATCTGGTCGTCCTTGTGGGCGAGCAGGCCGAACCGCGCCGCGTACCGCAGCAGCTCGCCGTCGATGCGGTGTGGGATCCGCGGGTACATGGTGGACAGCTTCTGCAGATGGACGGTGTCCGGCAGCCGTTCCATCCAGCGCCGGGCGAAGACCTGACCCACCTCGAACGGGTCGCCGCCGACCGTGGTGATGTCCTCCTCACGGTCCGCCCAGCGCTGCTCGGCGGAGGTGAGCTGGGCGAGAGTGGGCAGCGAGGCCGTCTCGGCGGGTTCGCCGAGTGGTCCGCCGCGCTCCATCCAGCCCTTGTCGGAGGACCAGCGCAGGGTCGCGGTCGCCGGGGGCTGCGCGGCGGCGATCGGGGTGCCGGGGCCGCGCAGGGTGCCCGCCAGATCCTTGGGGGTGGGGACGCCCCTGCCGGCGTGCGCGGCCGGGGCCTGCGCGGTGTCCTCGCCGGTGGCCGCCGCCGCGCCGTCGCGGGCGGCGGCCGCCTGGGCCTCCGAGGCGCGTTCGGCGGAGGCGGCGAGCGCTGCCTCGGGCAGCGGCGCGGAGAGGATCGCGGCGATCTCGGGGCGGGGTGCGGGGGGTGGGGCGCAGCTGCCGCCGTTGTCCTTGGCCCGCACGGCCTGGGTGATCCAGGCCCGGTCGAGCACCCGGCGTTCGTCGGCCTCGGCGACCAGGTCCTCGGACTGGTTGTAGTCGCCGTCGGCGGCCTGCACGGCCCAGAGATGGACAGCCACGCCGTGTTCCTTCGCGGACATCAGTCCGGGCAGCAGATCGCCGTCGCCGGTCACCAGGACGACATCGGAACAGGCGCGGTTCCTGGCCAGTTCGGTGAGTTCGGCGTGCATGGCGGCGTCGACGCCCTTCTGCGCCCAGCGCCCGTCACTGCGTGTGAGCGCGCCGAGCCTTACGGTCACCCTGGGCATGACGCGCAGTCTGCGGTGTTCGGGCTGCGGTACGCGGTCGGGGGCACCGTCGAACCAGTAGATCCGCAGCAGTGGCTGCTCCGTATCGGCTTCGGCTCGCTCGCGCAGGCCCTGAATCAGTGCCGCATGGTCGACGGTGATGCGGGAACGGGCGGGCTCTCCCGCCAGCAGACTCGCGGCTGCGCCCAGCAAGTAGCCGGCGTCCACCAGGACGACGCAACGGTCCACGCGTTCCACCCTCTTCCGGAATTCGGGAATGGGTTCTGCTCAGGGTTTCCTCGAAGTCTGCCCGACGGCGCGAGGGTTGACGGCCGGAACTCGATCATCGGCGTGGCGGAAGCGGAAAACGGCGCATCATACCCCTTCATTACGCACGGTAATGATCCAACATGCGCCGTATATGGCGGTATGTGAATCTGACAGCGGTCCTGGCCCCGAGATTCCGCACAGGAGGAACACCATGGCCAAGAACAAGAACCGCAAGCAGGGCAGCCAGCAGAACCGCACGTCCATACCGGAGCGCGGCGCGGAGGAGACGAAGTCGACGCCTTACGAGTCGCAGTCCCAGTCCCAGTCGCAAGCCCAGGGCAGCCCTGCTGATGTTGCCCGTAAGCATCAGCGGCGCTTCGGCCACAACTGACGGCCGACTCCGGCCCGGCCACAGGCCGGTAGCCGAGAGAGGCGCTCCCTCATCGCGGGGCGCCTCTCTCGTGCGTTGCGGCGGCCGCTCAGCCGGCCAGGCAGGACGGGCCGAGCAACACCTTCAGGTCACCGAAGAGCGCCGGGTCGGGCTGGACCCGGTGCCGGTCGAGCCGGAGGACGGTGGTCTTGCGGGGGCCCTGGAGCTTGATCCGTACCTCGGTGTTGCCCCGGTGGTTGCTGAGCACCTCGCCGAGGCGGGCGACCATCGGCGGGGTGACCCTGACCGTCGGGATGGTGAGTACCACCGGTGCGTTGGTCCCGGTCGACGAGAGGTCGGGGACCTGCATCTCCATGGCGACCAGCCGCGGAATGTCCTCACGCTTGTCGAGCCGTCCCTTGACGAAGACGACGGTGTCCTCGACGAGCTGGGTGGAGACCAGCTGGTACGTGGCCGGGAAGAACATGCACTCGATGGAACCGGCCAGGTCCTCGACGGTGGCGATGGCCCAGGCGTTGCCCTGCTTGGTCATCTTCCGCTGGAGTCCGGAGATGATGCCGCCGATGGTGACGATCGCCCCGTCGGCGTGTTCGCCGCCGGTGAGCTGGGAGATCGCCGCGTCGGACTTGTCGGTCAGCACGTGCTCGATACCGAAGAGCGGGTGGTCGGAGACGTACAGCCCGAGCATTTCGCGCTCCTGGGCCAGCAGGTACGACTTCTCCCACTCGATGTCGGAGAACTCGACGTCGAGCCCGAAGCCCGGCTCGTCGCTGTCCTCCTCGCCGCCGCCGAAGAGGTCGAACTGTCCCTCGGCCTCCTTGCGCTTGACCTGCACCACGTTGTCGATCATCGGCTCGTGGTGGGCGACGAGGCCCTTGCGGGTGTGGCCCATCTCGTCGAAGGCGCCGGCCTTGATCAGTGATTCGACGGTCCGCTTGTTGCAGACCACCGCCTCGACCTTGTCCAGGAAGTCGGGGAAGCTGCTGTACTTTCCCTTCGCCTTGCGGCACCGGATGATCGAGTCGACGACGTTCTGTCCGACGTTACGGATGGCCGTCAGCCCGAAGAGAATGACGTCGTCGCCCTGGGCGGCGAAGTTCGACTCGGACTCGTTGACGTTCGGCGGGAGCACCTTGATGCCCATGCGGCGGCACTCGTTGAGGTAGACCGCGGACTTGTCCTTGTCGTCCTTGACCGAGGTCAGCAGCGCCGCCATGTACTCGGCGGGGTAGTTCGCCTTGAGGTACGCGGTCCAGTACGTGACCAGTCCGTACGCGGAGGAGTGCGCCTTGTTGAACGCGTACCCGGCGAACGGGACCAGTACGTCCCACAGCGCCTGGATCGCCGCGTCGGAGAAGCCGTTCTTCTTGGCGCCCGCCTGGAAGAGCACGAAGTTCTTCGCCAGCTCGTCGGGCTTCTTCTTGCCCATCACGCGGCGCAGGATGTCGGCCTCGCCGAGCGAGTACCCGGCGATGATCTGGGCGGCCTTCTGCACCTGCTCCTGGTAGACGATCAGGCCGTAGGTCAGGCCGAGCGTCTCCTTGAGCGGCTCCTCCAGCTCCGGGTGGATCGGAGTGATCTCCTGGCGGCCGTTCTTGCGCTCGGCGTAGTTCGTGTGCGAGTTCATGCCCATCGGGCCCGGCCGGTACAGGGCCGAGACGGCGGAAATATCCTCGAAGTTGTCGGGCTGCATCTGGCGCAGCAGCGAACGCATCGGACCGCCGTCGAACTGGAAGACGCCGAGCGTGTCACCGCGGCAGAGCAGCTCGTACGTCTTGGGATCGTCCAGCGGAAGGGCGAGCATCTCCAGGTCGATGCCCTTGTTGGCCTTCACCATCTTGATGGCGTCGTCCATGATCGTGAGGTTGCGCAGGCCGAGGAAGTCCATCTTCAGCAGGCCGAGCGACTCGCACTGCGGGTAGTCCCACTGCGTGATGGTGACGCCGTCGGTGTGCCGCACCCAGACCGGGGCGTGGTCGACGATGGGCTCACTGGACATGATCACGCCGGCGGCGTGCACACCCATCTGCCGGACCAGCCCCTCGACGCCCTTGGCGGTGTCGATGACCTTCTTGACGTCCGGCTCGTTCTCGTACATCCCCCGGATCTCGCCCGCCTCGCTGTACCGCGGGTGCTTGGGGTCGGTGATTCCGGAGAGGTCGATGCCCTTGCCGAGGACATCGGCGGGCATGGCCTTGGTGAGCCGGTCGCCCATCGCGTACGGATAGCCGAGGACGCGGGCGGAGTCCTTGATCGCGTTCTTGGCCTTGATCTTGCCGTACGTACCGATCATGGCGACCTTGTCGGCGCCGTACTTCTCCGTCACGTACCTGATCACTTCGACGCGCCGACGCTCGTCGAAGTCGATGTCGACATCGGGCATGGAGACACGCTCGGGGTTGAGGAACCGCTCGAAGATCAGTCCGTGCTCGATCGGGTCGAGGTCGGTGATGCCCATCGCGTACGCGACGATCGAACCGGCCGCGGAGCCACGCCCGGGGCCCACCGCGATGCCGTTGTTCTTGGCCCACATGATGAAGTCGGCGACAACGAGGAAGTACCCCGGGAACCCCATCTGGATGATGACGTCCATCTCGTACTCGGCCTGCTTCTGCCGGTCCTCGGGGACACCGCCGGGGAAGCGCCGGTTCATGCCGGTCCGGACCTCCTCCTGGAACCAGGTGACCTCGGTGAAGCCGTCCGGGATGTCGAACTTCGGCATCAGGTCGCGCTTCTCGAACATCCCGCTGGTGTCGATCTGCTCGGCGACCAGCAGGGTGTTGGCGCACCCCTGCTGCCAGGCGTCGGAGGAGTCGACGGCGTACATCTCGTCCGTCGTCTTGAGGTAGTAGCCCGTGCCGTCGAAACGGAAACGGTCCGGGTCGGAGAGGTTCTTGCCGGTCTGGATGCAGAGCAGCGCGTCGTGCGCGGTGGCCTCGCTGGCGTACGTGTAGTGCGAGTCGTTCGTCACGAGCGGCGGGATGTCGAGCTTCCTGCCGATTTCGAGGAGTCCGTCACGGACCCGGCGCTCGATCTCGATGCCGTGGTCCATCAGCTCCAGGAAGTACTTGCCCTCGCCGAAGATGTCCTTGTAGTCGGAGGCCGCCTGGACCGCCTCGTCGAACTGGCCGAGCCGCAGCCGCGTCTGCACCTCGCCGGACGGACAGCCGGTGGACGCGATCAGCCCCTCGGACCACTGGGCGATGGTCTCCTTGTCCATGCGCGGCCACTTCTGCAGCCAGCCCTCGGCGTACGCGTCCGAGGAGAGCCGGAACAGGTTGTGCAGACCGGTGTTGTTCGCCGCCCAGATCGTCTTGTGGGTGTAGCCACCCGAACCCGAGACGTCGTCGCGCTTCTGGTGGGGCTGGCCCCACTGGATCTTCCGCTTGTGCTTGCGCGACTCCGGGGCGACGTAGGCCTCGATGCCGATGATGGGCGTCACCTCGGCCTTCTTCGCCTGGTGGAAGAAGTCGTACGCCCCGTGCAGGTTGCCGTGGTCCGTCATCGCGATGTGCGACATGCCCATTTCATTGCAGGCAGCGAACATGTCCTTGAGCCGCGCGGCACCGTCCAGCAGCGAGTACTGGGTGTGGACGTGAAGGTGCGTAAAAGGCGGCTTGGTCACGGGTCGGGCCTCCGGGGAAACAAGCAATGACGGACTGGGGCGACAGCGTGGAAGTCTACGTCTCCGGTCCGACAACCGAGGGGCACTCCCGGGTACCGTCGCGCGTTGAGGGGACGGAGACGCCCGCCCCATTTATCCATGCACGCCAGGTACCAGGAGGCACCCAGAAATGTCGGAGGCGCAGACCGGCGCAGCGCAGCGCGGGGAGCAGATTCTCGAGGTTTTCGACACTGCCTTCGGCCAGCTCCTGGCCGCCGATCCGGCTGCCTTCCGGGTCAAGTTCCGCAAGATGGCGGGCTCGGCGTTCGCCTTCTACCGGGGCACGGCATGCCTGTTCTACAACGACCTGGAGCGGGAGCGGCACGGCGGGCCATACCTGGACGACCGAACCGGCCGGGTGTGGATCCACGGCGATCTGCACGCGGAGAACTTCGGCACGTACATGGACGCGAACGGCCGGCTGATCTTCAATGTGAACGACTTCGATGAGGCGTACATCGGCCCGTTCACCTGGGACCTCAAGCGGTTCGCCGCCTCCGTCGCCCTGATCGGGTACGCGAAGGCGCTGGGCGACGACCAGATCAGTGAGCTCGTCCGGATCTACGCGGCGGCCTACCGCGAGCGGATCCACGCGCTCGCAACAGGCGCGAAGAACGACGAGGTGCCCCCGTTCACCCTGGACACCGCCGAGGGGCCGCTGCTGGCCGCGCTGCACGACGCCCGGTCGCTGACCCGGTTCTCGCTGCTCGACTCGATGACGGAGATCCGGGACTTCGAGCGCCGGTTCGCGGACGGCGGCGGCGCGATCGATCTGGACGCGGCAACGCGCTACAAGGTGCTGGCGGCGTTCGACGGCTATCTGGAGACGCTGCCCGAGTCGAGCCTGACCCGCCCCGACTCGTACCGAGTGAAGGACGTCGTCGGCCGTCGCGGCATCGGTATCGGCTCGGCCGGGCTGCCCTCGTACAACATCCTTCTGGAGGGCAACAGCGACGCCCTGGAGAACGATGTGGTGATCTACCTCAAGCAGGCACAGACCCCGGCGGTCTCGCGGCACCTCACCGACGCGGCCGTGCGTGACTACTTCCAGCACGAGGGGCACCGCACGGTCATCTCCCAGCGCGCCCTGCAGGCGCACGCCGACCCGTGGCTGGGGTGGACCGAGCTGGACGGTGCCGGTCAGCTGGTTGCCGAGGTCTCGCCGTACGCGGTGGACCTGGACTGGTCCGACATCGACGAGCCCGACGAAATCGCGGCGGTCGTCGCCGACCTCGGCCGGGCGACGGCGACCATGCACTCCGCCGCGGACGACGAGAGCGGCCACTCGCTGGTGCCGTTCTCCACGGAGCGGGCGATCGACGCGGCGATCGCGGCGGACGAAGAGGGCTTCGCCGGACTGCTGGTGGACTTCGCGCACAGCTACGGGGCTCGGGCGCGGGCCGACCACCAGATCTTCGTGGACCTCTTCCGCAACGGCCGCATCCGGGGGCTGTAGGTCTCCTCGCGGTGCCACAGCTCCTCTCAGGGGCGTGTTTCGAGAGTCCCGCCTGCCATGCTGGGGGACGACGCTCCTTTCGAAACACCCCCTTTAGGCGGCGCTGACAGGTTCACATGGCACACTCTCGGGCGATGGACATATCCGGGACGCAGCTCAGAGTCGTACGCGCGGCGCTCTTCACAGCGCTCGTCGTGACGCTCTCCGCTGCGTCCCATGTGCTGCTCTCCCAGGTCCCACTGCCGCTGACCGTGGTCGGCGGGCTGGCCGGTCTGGTCTTCGCCGTGGCGTACGCGCTGGCAGGGCGGGAGCGCGGTTTCGGCGCGATCGCCGGGCTGCTGGTGCCGCTGGAGCTGGCCGCGGACACGGTCTTCACCACCGGCCAGCACCTCTGTTACGGAGCGGCGGGCGGCCCGATCGCGGGTCCGCTGCGTTCGGTCGGCGTCGATGTCCTGTGCGGCGGCGGCGAGGTCGGTACCGGTGGGGCGCAGCTCGGCGGGGTCGGCGCGGCCGGCACCCCGCTCGCCTCCGTGACCGGTGCCGGACACGGTGTCGCCGCCCTGCTGGCCTCTCCCGGTCCGGCTGTGCCGTGGCTGCTGCTGGCCGCCCATGTGTCGGTCGGTCTGCTGGCCGCGGCGTGGCTGCGGCGCGGCGAGTCCGCGCTCGCCGGTCTGCTGCGGGCTGTCGCCGCCACGGCGTTCCGGCCGCTGCTGATCGCGGTCGCCGTGGCGGGTACGGTCCGCCGCTCCGTACGGCGTGCCGCCCGGCCCGCCCCGTACCGCTCGCACCTGCTCGCGCACGCCCGTCTGCTCGTGCACTCCGTGGGGCGGAGGGGACCGCCGCGCTCGGCCTGCGCCATCGCCTGAGCCCGGACAGTCCCTGACAACCCCACACACCACGGAGAAACAGCCATGAGCAAGCGCAACAGCCAGGCCAACAAGGCAGCCGCCCGTGAGCGGCTGCGCGCGGAGCGCGAGCGCCAGGCCAAGAAGGACAAGATCCGCAAGCAGGTGATCGTCGGCCTCTCGGTGGTCGCCGTGCTGGCGATCGCCGGCGGCGTCAGCTACGCCGTGATGCAGATGAACAAGCCCGGTCACTGGGAGGCGGCCAAGGACGCGAAGAACGTCACGGCGCCCAAGAACACCTCGGGCGACAACGGCACGACCGTCGTCATCGGCAAGCCGACCGCCAAGAAGACCCTCGAACTGTACGAGGACCCGCGCTGCCCGATCTGCGGCCAGTTCGAGCAGACCGTCGGCGAGACGGTCCACAAGGACGTCGACGACGGCAAGTACAAGATCAAGTTCATCGGCGCCACGTTCATCGACAACAGCGACAACGGCGAGGGCTCCAAGAACGCGCTCAGCGCGCTCGGCGCGGCGCTCAATGTCAGCCCGCAGGCGTTCCTCGACTACAAGTACGCGCTCTACTCCGCGAAGTACCACCCGGCGGAGACCGACGACAAGTTCGCCAAGGACTCGTACCTGATCAAGGTCGCGAACACGGTGGCCGAACTGAAGGACAACAAGGCGTTCCAGAAGGACGTCAACGACGGCACGTACGACAACTGGGCGATGAAGATGTCCGCGGCGTTCGACAAGAGCGGCGTGAGGGGCACCCCGACGCTGAAGATGGACGGCAAGACGCTCACCAGCGAGGGCAGCCAGAACGCCCCGATGAGCGTGGCCGACTTCAACACCGCGGTCGACAAGGCACTCAAGGGCTGACAACCGGCAGCGGTTTCCTTGCGGGCGGGCGAACTTCCCTGGTTCGCCCGCCCGTTCGCCTTACCGGTCATGGGCGGGACCGAGAACCACACGCCGGACACCGAGGGCGCCTGGACCGACCGGGTGGCCGGCGCCAAGAAGACGGACTACTACGTGGTCTCCGACAAGACGAAGCGGGACGCGAGCTCCGCCTGGACACGCTCGTACCGGACGCGCAGCGGCACCCAGAAGGTCGAGCGGGTGGACCGCCCGGCGCGCTGAAGCGTCTAGTTTCGGCCACAGCGGGCCATGTTGACGGTGCATTACGTCGCTACGGCGGGTGGCGTGTTCCCTGGATCCAATGGGGACACACCACCCGTCGGGGTAACGCGGGACGTTACGTCCGTGTCTCAAACCCTGGAACGGACAGAATTATTTCTTCCCGTTTCCCCGGTTTGCCCAACGATTGATTGGGCCTGATCAGTGCTCCTCAAGATGTGACATGCGCACGTAATCTCCCGGCGGCGGGTGAGGAAATCCCTCATCCACGCTTCAGCGAGGAGTACTCGTGCGCACTCTTGCCCGTATATCGCCGCGTATACGTCACCGTGCGATCGGCGTCGCCGTCCTGGCCGGAACCCTGGCCCTGGCACCGCTCTCCGCTCCCTCCGGCGCGGCCGCCGCCAAGGTGTCCACCGCCTCCGCCTCGGCGGAGAAGTGCGCGAGTACCGACGCCACCGCGCGCGCGGCCCGTCCTTCGGGCACCAAGCACGCCTCCGACCCCAACGAACTCACCGCGACCCAGGCCAAGGCCATGGACGCGCAGCTCAAGGCGAGACTCGCGGACCGCCGGGTCAGCGGCGCCACGCTCACCGCCGGAGCCACCATCCCGGTCTACTTCCACGTCATCCACTCCGGCACCACCGGCAAGCTCACCTCCGGCGACATCAGCAGCCAGATGAACGTGCTGAACGCGGCATACGGCGGCCAGGGCACCGGCAACACCAGCTCCGGCTTCCAGTTCTCGCTGGCCGGCACCGACTACACCGACAACGCCACCTGGTACAACCTCTCCTCGGGCTCCTCCGCCGAGAAGGACATGAAGACGGCGCTGCGCAAGGGCGGCAAGAACGCGCTCAACGTCTACACCGCCAACCTCGGCGGCGGGCTGCTCGGCTGGGCGACCTTCCCCAGCTCGTACAAATCCAGCCCGAACATGGACGGCGTGGTCATCCTCGACACCTCGCTGCCGGGCGGCTCGGCCACCAACTACAACGAGGGCGACACCGCCACCCACGAGGTCGGCCACTGGATGGGGCTTTACCACACGTTCCAGGGCGGCTGTAACGGCAACGGCGACTACGTCTCCGACACGCCGGCCGAGCAGAGCCCCGCGTTCGCGTGCCCGACCGGACGCGACACCTGCACCAACAAGACCGGGGTCGACCCGATCCACAACTTCATGGACTACACCTACGACTCGTGCATGTACCAGTTCACCGCGGGCCAGGTGCAGCGGATGAGCGACAGCTGGACCGCGTACCGCGCCTGATCCCGGCGTACGGACGAGGGGCCCCGCACACCGTCAGGGTGTGCGGGGCTCCGGCCGTCTACAGAGTGGCGAGGAAGCCGAGGGCGACCTTCCACGTCAGATCGGCCGACGCCGCGTCGTAGTCCGGCAGGTCCGGGTCCGTGAAGAGGTGGCCCGCACCGGGGTACCGGTAGATCTCCACATCGGCGCCGGTTCGCTGCATCTGCAGATACCAGGAGTTCAGCCAGTCGGGCGTCTCGAACGGGTCGGGGTCGGCGACATGGAGCTGCACGGGTAGCTCGTCGACCTCCGCGTTCTCCGCGATGTCCGACGTGCCGTGGAGGAGCAGCAGCCCGCGCGCCTTCTCGTCACCGAGTGCCAGGGTCTGAGCGGTGGCGGCGCCGAAGGAGAAGCCGGCGTAGACGAGACCGCGCTCGGAGTAGGGGGCTGCGGCCAGCACGGCGCGCTTGAGCAACTCGTCCTTGCCCAGCTCGTCCTTGAAGGCCATGCCTTCCTCGACGGTCTCGAACGTGTGCCCGTCGAAGAGATCGGGCACGTGCACCTCGTGCCCCGCGCCGCGCAGCCGGGCGGCGGCCGCGTGCACCGCGGGGCGCAGACCGTACGTCGAGTGGAAAAGCATGATGTTCATGGGAGCAATGGTGCCAGCTACGGTCGACGGCATGGCGAACGACGGGATGGAGAACAAACTGCGTCCGCTGGTCACGGTCGGTGGCGGAGGTGGCGCCCCGGACCGGACGCGGCTGAGGGACGGGGGCCCGGAGCACCGGCCGGAAGCACAGGCCGCGGGAGCGTCCGGGTCAGCGCAGGCTGCGTACGTCCAGCTGCCGCAGCACCCGGTCGACCACCTCCGGGTCCGTCCCCGACTCGCTGCGCGCGGACAGCACCGCGTGCCGGGCGGCGGACATCATCTCGCGCTGCACCCGGTTGACCGCCCGCAACCGCTCGGCGCGCTTCGCGTACGCCTCCCGCCGGTCCTCGTCGACCATGTCGGGGCTGATCCGCGCCCCCACGTCGTACGCCAGCCGATGCAGTCGTTCCACCACCTCCTCCGTGAACTCCTCGACCTCCTGGATCTCCTGGAGCCGGTGCCTCGCAGCCTTCGCGGCACGGAACGCGAGGTCCCGTTCCAGCGCGGCCTCCGCGTCCGTGTCGGCGCGGACGCCGAGCTTCCGTACCAGCCACGGCAGGGTGAGTCCCTGGACGACCAGGGTCGCCATGATCACGACGAAGGCGATGAAGACGATCTCGTCGCGGCCGGGGAACGGTTTCCCGTCGTCCGTCTTCAGCGGGATCGCGAGGGCCAGCGCGACGGAGGCCACCCCGCGCATCCCGGCCCACCACATCACGACGGTCTCGCGCCAGCTGGTGGGGATCTCCTCGCTGTAGTCGCGGCGGGTGTGCAGCCGCTTGGCCAGCCAGGTGGCGGGCAGCAGCCACAGCAGCCGTACGCCGACGACGACCACGACCACCACCAGGCCCCAGCCAACCATCTCCCAGGCGCGCCCGTGCGACGTGCCGAAGACGTTGTGCAGTTCGAGACCGATCAGGCCGAAGGCGACGCCGGTGACGAGGGTGTCGACGATCTCCCAGAAGCTCCGGCCGGCGAGCCGGCCCAGCACGTCGTCCGCGTCGGCGGTGTGCTCGGCGAGGAACAGCGCGGTGGTGAGCACGGCGAGCACGCCCGACCCCTTGAGCTCCTCAGCGAGCACATAGCTCACGAACGGCACCAGCAGCGTCAGCCCGACCTGGAGCGTCGCATCGCCGAGCAGACCCATGAGTTTGATGGTCAGCCAGCCCACCGCGAGACCGACCGCCACGGCGACCACGGCGGAGAGGATCAGCAGCCCGAAGGCCTCCGGCAGCGAGAAGGTGCCACTCACCGCGGCGGCGATCGCCACGTGGTAGAGCACGATCGCGGTCACGTCGTTGAACAGTCCCTCGCCCTCCAGGATGGAGACGAGCCTGCGCGGCAGCCCGAGCGATCCCGCGACGGCGGTCGCGGCGACCGGGTCGGGTGGGGCGACGAGCGCGCCGAGGGCCACGGCGGCGGCGAGGGGCAGGCCGGGGACGATCGCGTTGGCGACGGCGGCGACGGCTGCCGTCGTCACAAAGACCAGTGCCACGGCCAGCAGAAAGATCGGTCGTTTATTGGCGGCGAACTGCCGCCAGGAGGTGCGCTGCACGGAGGCGTAGAGAAGCGGCGGCAGCAGCGCGGGAAGAATGATCTCCGGCGGGATGTCCACATTCGGTACGAAGCTGAGGAACGCCATGCCGACTCCGGCGAGCGTCATCAGCACCGGTGCGGGCAACCCGAGACGTTCCCCCAGTGGCACCGTGACCACGGCTCCGAGCAACAGCAGGAGGAGCAGTGCCAGTTGGTCCACGTTGTGCCTTCCGGAGCGTGCCGAGCGGAATCCGGTGTGGTCTACAGGTTGCGGCGCATCGCCCGGTGGGGGATCCCCGCATCCGGGAACTCGGGGCCGTACGCCACGTACCCGAGCCGCTCGTAGAAGCCGAGCGCATGGGTCTGGGCATGCAGGTCCACAGCGGCCAGACCGAGACCGCGGGCCGCTTCCTCGATGGCCCGGACCAGCGCCGCGCCGACCCCGAGACCGCGCGCCCGGCTGGTCACCGCGAGCCGTCCGAGCGAGCCGACGGTGAGGTCGCCACCGGTCTTGGCGGCCACGCCCACGCCGTGCAGCAACCGTCCCGTGCCGAGCGCCGCACCGTCCGCCGCGACGGCGATCACATGCAGCGCGTCCGCGTCGTAGGTGTCGTACTCGATCTCCTCGGGTACGTTCTGCTCACCGACGAAGACCTCCTTGCGGAGCTGGAAACAGGCCGCGAGGTCGCTCTCGTCAACGGCTGTGCGCGTGGTGTACCGGGCCGGGGTCCCGGTGGTCACTGACTCTCCGCCGCAATCCTGTCGAGGGCCTGCTGCAGGTCATCCGGGTAGCTGCTGGCGAACTCCACCCAGGTGCCGTCCGACGGGTGCTCGAAGCCGAGCCGGACCGCGTGCAGCCACTGCCGTGTCAGCCCGAGGCGCTTGGCCACCGTCGGGTCGGCGCCGTACGTCAGGTCGCCGACGCAGGGGTGGCGGTGGGCGGACATGTGCACCCGGATCTGGTGCGTACGGCCCGTCTCCAGCTTGATGTCGAGGAGGCTCGCGGACCGGTACGCCTCGATCAGGTCGTAGTGCGTCACGGAGGGCTTGCCCTCGGCCGTGACCGCCCACTTGTAGTCGTGCGTGGGGTGGCGCCCGATGGGGGCGTCGATGGTGCCGCTCATCGGGTCCGGGTGGCCCTGGACCAGCGCGTGGTACTTCTTCTCGACGACCCGGTCGCGGAACTGGCCTTTCAGCAGCGTGTAGGCCCGCTCGGACTTGGCGACGACCATCAGGCCCGAGGTGCCGACGTCGAGGCGGTGGACGATGCCCTGGCGCTCGGCGGCGCCCGAGGTCGAGATCCGGTAACCGGCCGCGGCGAGACCGCCGATGACCGTCGTGCCGGTCCAGCCGGGGCTCGGGTGGGCTGCGACCCCGACCGGCTTCACGATCACGACGATGTCGTCGTCGTCGTGCACGATCTCCATGCCCTCGACGGGCTCGGCGATGATCTGCACCGGAGCGGGTGCCTGCGGCATCTCCACTTCCAGCCAGGCACCGCCCTGCACCCGCTCGGACTTCCCGACCACAGCGCCGTCCACCTGCACCTTCCCGGCACCGGCCAGCTCGGCGGCCTTGGTGCGGGAGAAACCGAACATGCGGGAAATGGCGGCGTCGACACGCTCGCCTTCCAGACCGTCGGGAACGGGCAGGGTGCGGACCTCGGGATACGTACTCACCAGTCGAGTATGCCTTGCCGCCGCTAGTCCTTGTGCACGGTGCCGTCGGGGTCCAGGCCCCTGAAGGAAAGGATCACGATCAGGATGCCACCGCAGACGATGGCGGAGTCCGCGAGATTGAAGACAGCGAAGTGCGCGGGGGCGATGAAGTCCACCACCGCGCCCTTGAAGAGGCCGGGCGAGCGGAAGATCCGGTCGGTGAGGTTGCCGAGCGCACCGCCGAGCAGCAGACCGAGCGCGATCGCCCACGGCAGGCTGTAGAGCTTGCGGGCGAGGCGGGCGATGACCACGATCACCGTCGCCGCGATGGCGGTGAAGATCACCGTGTACGCCTCGCCGATACCGAAGGCGGCGCCCGCGTTCCGGATCGCGTCGAAGCGCAGCCACTCTCCGAAGACCTCGATGGGCTGCTGGTGCTCCAGCTTCGCGACCACGATCATCTTGCTGATCAGGTCGAGCAGATAGGCGAAGACGGCCACGACGAAGAGCACCATGATCTTGCGCTTGCCCTTGCCGGGGGTCTCGGCCCGGTCCGTGTCCGCGCCCGTGCCCCCGGGCTCACCCCGCACCTCGTCCTCGGGGCCCCCGGTCCCCTCAGCATCAGGGTTGTCCGGCGTACCGATGATGCGCTCCGCCTCTGCCACGTGAGTCCCTCAACCTAGGTTCCTGACCGAAGACGAGGGTACGACACACCTCCCTGAATCAGCCGCGACGCTCCTGCTTCTGTTTGTCCTCGACACAGAGCGTCGCCCGGGGGAACGCCTGCATCCGCGCCTTGCCGATCGGATTGCCGCAGATCTCGCACAGTCCGTAGGTCCCCGCGTCGAGCCGGGCCAGCGCCCGCTCGGTCTGCTCCAGCATCTCCGTGGCGTTGGCGGCGAGCGCCATTTCGTGCTCACGGGTGATGTTCTTCGTGCCGGTGTCCGCCTCGTCGTCACCGGCCCCGTCACCGGAGTCGCGCATCAGCCCGGCGAGCGCCGCACCCGACGCCTCCAGCTCGCTGCGGAGCCGCATGACCTCGCTGGTCAGCTCGGCCCGCGCCTCGGCAACCTCCTCCGGCATCCAGGGGTCCTCGCCCGGCCGTACGGCCAGATCCCCGGGCGCCGTCGCGGCGGCGACCCGGGCGAGCGGCACCGGTGCCGCGTCCTTCCCGGGCGTGCGGGTCCGGGCTGCGCTCTTCTTGGCTACCACCGTGTGGGCTCCCGTCTGCTCGGCGGCCTCGGCCGCCCCTGTGGCCGCCGCAGCGGCCTTCTTCGAAGCCTTCTTGACCGCGTTCTTCCTCGCCGCGGCCTTCGTGCCAGGTGCCGCGTGCCCGCCGCCGGTGTCACCGTCGGCCGTCCGCTCTCCGTCCGCCTCGTGCGCGGCCGTCTTCCGTGCCGCGGACTTCTTCGCCGCGGTCTTCCTCACCGCAGCCTTTCTCGCCGTGGTCTTCTTCGCCGCGGCCTTCACCGGAACCGGCGCCAGGACGGTCTCCGTGCCCGTGTCTCCGTTCGTCTCCTCGGCCGCCGCGCCCGTGGATCTCGCTGACGCCGACTTCTGTACGGCGGTCTTCTTCGCCACCATGGCCGCGGCCCCTTCACATATTGTGATCTTGCACGCGAATCGTGCTGGGACGATAAATCGACCCCAGCCCCGCGGCAACGGGGCACGCCGCCGAGTCGCCTCTCCCCGTGTCGGATCAGCGCGCGCCTGAAACCGTTGTTCCCAGCTCCCCGCCCGGTAATCCGCCCTCCGCTCCCCCACTGGGACTCCGTCCGCCCGGTCTCGCCATTCGGGTCACGCCCGCACCCCCGGACAAGACCGACCGGCACATGGGGGGTGGGAGAAGGAGCGGGGCTGGGTGCGTGCAGCTGCAAGGCGGAGGAGGGAGGCAACGCGAAGGGGGTCCCCCCATGCCCTCAGGGCTATGGGGGAGTTGTTGACTGACGACAACGCCGGAGGGGGTCCCCCCTGGCCCTCAAGGCCTTGGGGGAGTGCGCACCCAGCCCCGCGACGCCGCCTCCCATGTGCCGGCCGGTCTAAACCGGTCGGCCGTCGCCCGGACGGGCCCGTACACTGGGGCCAGCGAGAGGCGTGGATGGGACGAGTAGCGTCGTACGCAGCCAGGAGCGACCCGGGGACGGTGGAAGCCCGGGGGCGAGCGCGTCGTGAAGATCACCCGGAGCCGTCGGAAGAACGCCGCGAGGCAAGTAGAACCGGCATCGCGACCCCAATGAGGGGGCCACGGGCGCACACCCGGGGCCAAGGAGGGTGGTACCGCGGGAGCCGCACGGTTCTCGTCCCTCCGACGGGAGTGGAAAACGTCCGCCGGAGGAATCTCGCCCATGACATCACCGCAGTACCACCAGGTACCCGCCCAGGTCGACCTTCCCGCGCTGGAGCACGCCGTGCTCGACTTCTGGCGCGAGAGCAAGGTCTTCGCCAAGAGCCTCGAACAGTCCGAGGGCCGCCCCGAGTGGGTCTTCTACGAGGGCCCGCCGACCGCCAACGGCATGCCCGGCGCCCACCACATCGAGGCCCGCGTCTTCAAGGATGTCTTCCCCCGCTTCCGCACCATGCAGGGCTACCACGTGGGCCGCAAGGCCGGCTGGGACTGCCACGGACTGCCGGTCGAGCTCGCGGTCGAGAAGGAGCTCGGCTTCAACGGCAAGAAGGACATCGAGGCGTACGGCATCGCCGAGTTCAACGCCAAGTGCCGCGAGTCCGTGACCCGCCACACCGACGCGTTCACCGAGCTCACGACCCGGATGGGCTACTGGGTCGACCTGGACGACGCGTACCGCACGATGGACCCGTCGTACGTCGACTCCGTCTGGTGGTCCCTGAAGGAGATCTTCAACAAGGACCTGCTGGTCCAGGACCACCGCGTCGCACCGTGGTGTCCGCGCTGCGGCACCGGCCTCTCGGACCACGAGCTGGCCCAGGGGTACGAGACGGTCGTCGACCCCTCGGTCTTCGTACGCTTCCCGCTCACCTCCGGCCCGCTGGCCGGCGAGGCCGCGCTGCTGGTCTGGACGACCACCCCGTGGACCTTGGTCTCCAACACCGCCGTCGCCGCGCACCCCGACGTCACGTACGTCGTCGCGAGCAACGGCGAGGAGAAGCTCGTCGTCGCCCAGCCCCTCCTTGAGAAGGCACTCGGCGAGGGCTGGGAGCTCACCGGCCAGTCCTTCACCGGCCGCGAGATGGAGCGCTGGACGTACGAGCGCCCGTTCGCCCTCGTCGATTTCCCGAGCGACAGCGCCCCGGCGCACTACATCGTCAACGCCGAGTACGTGACGACCGAGGACGGTACGGGTCTGGTCCACCAGTCCCCCGCCTTCGGTGAGGACGACCTCAAGGTCTGCCGCGCCTACGGCCTGCCGGTCGTGAACCCGGTCCGCCCCGACGGCACCTTCGAGCAGAACCTGCCGCTGGTCGGCGGCCTCTTCTTCAAGAAGGCCGACGAGGCGCTCACCGAGGACCTGGACGCCCGCGGCAAGCTCTTCCGCCACGTCCCCTACGAGCACAGCTACCCGCACTGCTGGCGCTGCCACACCGCGCTGCTCTACTACGCGCAGCCGTCCTGGTACATCCGTACGACCGCCATCAAGGACCGGCTCCTCGAAGAGAACGAGAAGACCAACTGGTTCCCCGACTCGGTCAAGAACGGCCGCTTCGGCGACTGGCTGAACAACAACGTCGACTGGGCGCTGTCCCGCAACCGCTACTGGGGCACCCCGCTGCCGATCTGGCGCTGCGAGGACAACCACCTCACCTGCGTCGGCTCCCGTGCCGAGCTCACCGAGCGCACCGGAACCGACCAGTCGGACCTGGACCCGCACCGTCCGTTCATCGACGCGATCACGTTCACCTGCTCGCACGAGAACTGCCAGCTGGAGGCGTACCGCGTCCCGGAGGTCATCGACGCCTGGTACGACTCGGGCTCGATGCCGTTCGCTCAGTGGGGCTACCCGTACAAGAACAAGGAGCTGTTCGAGAGCCGCTACCCGGCGCAGTTCATCTCCGAGGCGATCGACCAGACCCGCGGCTGGTTCTACACGCTGATGGCCGTCGGCACGCTGGTCTTCGACAAGTCCTCGTACGAGAACGTCGTCTGCCTGGGCCACATCCTCGCCGAGGACGGCCGGAAGATGTCCAAGCACCTGGGCAACATCCTGCAGCCGATCCCGCTCATGGACCAGCACGGCGCGGACGCGGTCCGCTGGTTCATGGCGGCGGGCGGCTCCCCGTGGGCGGCGCGGCGCGTGGGCCACAGCACGATCCAGGAGGTCGTGCGCAAGACCCTTCTCACGTACTGGAACACGGTCGCCTTCCAGGCGCTGTACGCGCGCACGTCGAACTGGGCGCCGTCCGCGGCCGACCCGGCTCCGGCGGACCGCACAGTCCTTGACCGCTGGCTGCTCAGCGAGCTGAACGCGCTGGTGGACCAGGTGACGCAGGCACTGGAGGGGTACGACACCCAGCGCGCCGGCAAGCTCCTGTCCGCGTTCGTGGACGACCTGTCCAACTGGTACGTGCGCCGCTCCCGCCGCCGCTTCTGGCAGGGCGACAAGGCGGCGCTGCGCACGCTGCACGAGGTCATCGAGACGGTCACGCGTCTGATGGCCCCGCTGACCCCGTTCATCACCGAGCGGGTCTGGCAGGACCTCGTCGTCCCGGTGACCACGGACTCCCCGGAATCGGTGCACCTGTCCTCCTGGCCGAAGGCGGACCTGACCGCGATCGACCCGGCGCTCTCCACGCAGATGGCGCTGGTGCGCCGCCTGGTCGAGCTCGGCCGCGCCACGCGCGCCGAATCGGGCGTCAAGACCCGCCAGCCGCTGTCCCGCGCCCTGGTCGCGGCGTCGGGCTTCGAGTCGCTCTCCCCCGAGCTGCACGCCCAGATCACCGAGGAGCTGAACGTCTCCTCGCTCGCCTCCCTCTCGGAGGTCGGCGGCTCGCTGGTCGACACGACGGCGAAGGCGAACTTCCGGGCACTGGGCAAGCGGTTCGGCAAGGGCGTCCAGGCGGTGGCGAAGGCGGTCGCGAACGCCGACGCGGCGGCGCTCTCCCTGGCCCTGCGCGAGGGCACGGCGTCGGTCGAGGTCGACGGCGAGACAGTCACCCTTGCCCCCGACGAGGTGATCATCACCGAGACACCGCGTGAGGGCTGGTCGGTGGCGTCCGACTCGGGCGCGACGGTCGCGCTCGACCTGGAGATCACCCCGGAACTGCGGCGTGCGGGCCTGGCCCGTGACGCGATCCGGTTGATCCAGGAGGCCCGCAAGAACAGCGGCCTGGACGTGGCGGACCGCATCGCCGTCCGCTGGACGTCCACGTCCCCCGCGACGGTCGAGGCGCTGACCGAGCATGCGCCGCTCATCGCGGACGAGGTGCTGGCGCTGGACTACGCGCAGGGCGAGGCGGACGGGGCGTACGGCACTCCGTTCGAGGACGAGGGGCTGGCGCTGACGTTCCGCCTCCGCAAGACGGAGCAGTAACCCCACACCATGAGAGGCCCGGCCGGACACGTTCCGGCCGGGCCTCTCGCTGTTCCCCCCGGCCGTCCCTTCCCGAAGCCGGGGGCCCGCCCCACCCCCATACCTCGGTGGCGTTTGAGGCGCGGGGTCCGGGTCGTAGCGCCCCAGTTCGGGAAGGGACGGGTAGCGGAACAGGCCCGCCGCAGGCTCCCTCACCGCCCGCCCACGGCAAAGGGCCGGGCCCCGGGGGTTCCCCGGGGCCCGGCCCTCAGCCTGCCGACGGCTACGCGCTCAGCGCGCGCGCCCCGCTCAGTTGTCGTCCTCGTCGATCAGGAACCCGCGCATCGGCGAGGGCGCCTGCTGCATCGGCTGCGGCGCCTGCGGCCGCACCGGTGCCATCGGCTGAGTCATCGCCGGCGACATCTGCTGCTGACCGCCGTAGGAGGGCCCACCGCCCATGGACGGGTTGCCGCCCATCTGCGGGCTGCCGTGACCACCGTGGTTGCTGCCCATGTTGTGACCCATGGCACCCGCACCGGCCGGAGCCAGCGAGGGCGACGGCGGCAGCGAAGCGGCCGCCGGAGTCCGCGGCGGGGCCAGCGAGTCGTCGGCCTGGGTTTCCAGCTGACGCAGCTGGCTCTCCAGGTACGACTTCAGCCGGGTCCGGTACTCGCGCTCGAAGCCACGCAGGTCCTCGACCTTGCGCTCCAGCGTCGCGCGGGCCGACTCCAGCGAGCCCATCGCCACGCGGTGCTTCTCCTGCGCGTCCCGCTCCAGCGCGTCCGCCTTGGCACGTGCGTCGCGCTCCAGGCCCTCGGCACGGCTGCGCGCCTCGCCGACGATCTTGTTGGCCTCGGAACGGGCCTCCGCGATCGCCTGGTCGGCGGTCTGCTGCGCGAGCGAGAGGACACGGGCGGCACTGTCGCCACCGGGGCCCTGACCGGGCGGCTGCATTTGCGGCTGCTGCATCTGCTGCATCTGCTGCGGCGCGTGACCCATGGGACCGCCCATCGGGCCACCCATGGGACCGCCCTGCATCGGGCCGGGGCCGTGCTGGCCCTGCGGGCCGGGGCCGTGCTGCTGGGGGCCGTGACCACTGGGACCGGCGGGCAGCTGCGGAGCACCACCGGGCAGCTGGGGCGGACCCATCTGCGGGGGCTGCTGCTGGACCGGCGGACCAGATATGGCGGCGGGCACCGGTGCACCGGGACGGTCCTGCGGCTCCGGCTTGCGCATACCCTGCTGCTGCTGGTTCTGCGCAGCGGCACGCGTGGCGGCGGCCAGCTTGGCGCGCAGGTCCTCGTTCTCACGGAGCAGGCGGGTCAGCTCGGACTCGACCTCGTCGAGGAAGGCATCGACCTCGTCCTCGTCATAGCCTTCTCGGAGGCGGACGGTCGTGAACTGCTTGTTCCGCACGTCCTCGGGGGTCAGCGGCATCTCTTCTTCACCTCTACGTAGTCGTCGGCAGTCGGCAAGACCGTATCGCTCACAGCCTGGTCACGATCGAGATCAGGATGTAAACGATGATCATCAGAACGAAGAAGGACAGGTCGAGTGCCACGCCCCCGAGACGCAGCGGCGGAATGAACCGCCGCAGAAGCTTGAGCGGTGGATCGGTGACAGTGTAGGTGGCCTCGAGAAGCACCACCATCGGCTTGCCTGGCTGCCATGAACGTGCGAACTGGAAGACGTAGTCCATGACCAGCCGGAAGATCAGCACGATGAGGAAACACATCAGCGCGATATAGACAACCTGCAGTGCGACGCCCATTTCGCGCTTCCCTCTCCCCTGGCTCTCGTAGCTCCGGCCGTGCGGCCGGGTCGTTCCCGGTGTCGTGTTCTCAGCTCTGGTTGAAGAATCCGCCCTCAGCGATGCGGGCCTTGTCCTCCGCCGTGACATCGACGTTAGCAGGCGACAACAGGAACACCTTCTGCGTCACCCGTTCAATGCTGCCATGGAGACCGAAGACGAGTCCTGCGGCAAAGTCGACAAGTCGCTTCGCGTCCGTATCGTCCATCTCCGTGAGATTCATGATCACCGGCGTGCCCTCACGGAAGTGTTCCCCGATGGTACGGGCCTCGTTGTAGGTCCGGGGGTGCAACGTGGTGATGCGGTAGGGCTCCCGCTCGGACACAACCTTGGGCATGATCACCGGTGCGTTCTTCTCCATGTTCGGGCGTTCAGATGTGATGGATGCCACGGGTGCAATCCGGGCGGGTCGCACGCTCTCCGCCGGGATCTGAACCGGCTCCCGCTGCGCGGGCGGCTGCACCACTCGTACCGGTTCGTCCCGCTCACGGTCCCGCTCCACCTGATGCGCGGGCTGGTGCCTCCGCCGGTCGCGCTCCGGCTCCGGCTCGGGTTCGAATTCGTCGTCGGGGTCGAACCCCGGACCGTCGTACCCATCGTCCTCCACGAGGCCGAGGTAGACCGCCATCTTGCGCATCGCGCCGGCCATGCTCTGAGTCCTCCGCTCTGTGGTGGATCGGCATCTGTCACCAAGTGCCCGCGATCCACTCAGGCCTGCCCGCCATCGGCGGGAATGACCATATTTTCTGCTGTGGTCCGACTTGCTTGGCGACGTTACCGGAGCCCGGGTCGGACTCCGAGTACCGCGGTACCGACGCGTACATGTGTCGCTCCGGCCGCAATCGCTTCCTCGAGGTCCGCGCTCATTCCTGCAGAGACCATGTTCGCAGCCGGATGGCTCCCGCGCAGGCGGGATGCGAATTCCATCAGCCGGTCGAATGCCGCCCGTTGCCGTCCCGCGTACGGTCCCGAGAGCGGCGCCACGGTCATCAGGCCGTCGAGCCGGAGCCCCGGCGCCGCTTCCACCGCGGCAGCCAACTCCTCGATCCCGTCCGGCGCGACGCCGCCCCGGGCCCCGCGCTCGCCGCTCTCCGCGTCGAGTGCGACCTGGATGAGGCAACCGAGTTCGCGCTCCTCGCGCACCGCGGCGGCCGAGAGGGCCGTGACCAACTTTGCCCGGTCCACGGACTGCACGACATCGGCATAACTCGCAACAGAACGAACCTTATTCGTCTGCAGTTGTCCGACAAAGTGCCATGTGAGCGACAGATCCGCACACGCGGCTGCCTTGGGTGCGGCGTCCTGGTCACGATTCTCCGCGACATGACGCACGCCGAGTTCATACAGGATCCGCACATCGCTCGCGGGGTAAGTCTTCGTGACCACGATGAGGGTCACTTCTTCCCTTGTGCGACCGGCAGCGATACAGGCGGAAGCAATGCGTTCCTCCACCTGTGCCAGATTCGCGGCGAGTTGAGTCCTACGATCCGTCATGCCCTATCAGTCCAACCAGACATATCCGGCGAGCCGCCCGGTCATGCGGTCGCGGCGGTACGAGAAATGGTCGCCCGATTCGAGGGTGCAGACCGGCGAGGTGTGCCTGTCGCGCACCCCCAGGGCCTCGAGTTGGGCGTGGACTCCCGCGGTGACGTCCACGGCCGGTGTCCCCCAGCTCGTCTCGGACCACGATGCGGGAACGGCTTCGGCGACATCGGACCGCATCTCCGCCGGCACTTCGTAACACCGTCCGCAGACGGCCGGTCCGGTGTGCGCGGTGATCCTGGAGGTGTCCGCGCCGAGCCCGACCATGGCCTCGACGACGGCGGGGACGACTCCGGCGACCAGGCCGGGGCGGCCCGCGTGTGCCGCCGCCGCGATCCCGGCGACCGGGTCAGCGAGAAGTACGGGGGTGCAGTCTGCGGTGAGAACGGCGAGTGGGAGTCCGCGTCGCGCGGTCACCACCGCGTCCACCGCGGGGACCTGCGCACTCTCTCCCCAGGGTCCGTCGACGACGGCCACGTCCCGCCCGTGTACCTGGTTCATCCAGACGACCTGCGCCGGATCCAGACCGAGACCCCGGGCGGCCGCCTCCCGGTTGGCGAGAACGGCTGCGGGTTCGTCGCCGACCGCGCCGCCGAGGTTGAGATCCCCGTACGGAGCGGCGCTCACCCCGCCCCACCTGTCGGTGAAGGCGAAGTGAGCGCGATACCCCGATGACTCCGGGGTCACTGCGTGGTGCCGAGTTATCACTTCAAGAAGTCCGGGACATCCAGCTCTTCGGCCTGGGAGTCCTGGTAGGGACGGGCCGGCGGGACATGCGGCGTCGAGACCGGCGACATCGGGGTCTCCTTCGCCACCGGTACGGACTCGGCCGGGGCCTGGAGCTCCTCGCGCGGCGTGACGGAACCGAGCCCGCCCGTCTGGCGCACCGGCTCGGCGGCCCGGACCGGCGGCGCCGGCTCCTCGCGCTTCCCGGCACCCGCACCCAGGACGTTCTCGCGACGGGCAGGCGGCTGCCCGCCGTCGAAGCCCGCTGCGATCACGGTGACCCGGACCTCGTCTCCCAAGGCGTCGTCGATGACCGCACCGAAGATGATGTTCGCCTCGGGGTGTGCCGCCTCGCTCACCAGCTGGGCCGCCTCGTTGATCTCGAAGAGACCGAGGTCGCTGCCGCCGGAGATGGAGAGCAGGACACCGCGGGCGCCGTCGATGGACGCCTCCAGGAGCGGCGAGGAGATCGCCATCTCCGCGGCGGCCACCGCGCGGTCGTCGCCGCGGGCCGAGCCGATGCCCATGAGCGCCGATCCGGCCTCGGACATGACCGACTTGACGTCGGCGAAGTCGAGGTTGATCAGACCCGGGGTGGTGATGAGGTCGGTGATGCCCTGGACACCCGAGAGCAGTACCTGGTCGGCCGACTTGAACGCGTCGAGCACGCTGACCTGGCGGTCCGAGATGGACAGCAGTCGGTCGTTGGGAATGACGATGAGGGTGTCGACCTCTTCGCGGAGCTCGGCGATGCCGTCCTCCGCCTGGTTCGCGCGACGCCGGCCCTCGAAGGTGAACGGGCGGGTGACCACGCCGATCGTCAGGGCGCCGAGCGAGCGCGCGATGTTGGCGACGACGGGTGCGCCGCCGGTGCCGGTGCCGCCGCCTTCTCCGGCGGTGACGAAGACCATGTCGGCCCCCTTGAGGACCTCCTCGATCTCCTCACGGTGGTCCTCTGCCGCCTTGCGACCGACGGCCGGGTTCGCCCCGGCGCCGAGGCCACGGGTGAGTTCACGGCCGACGTCGAGCTTGACGTCGGCATCGCTCATCAACAGTGCTTGCGCGTCAGTGTTGATCGCGATGAACTCGACGCCCTTGAGACCGACCTCGATCATTCGGTTGATGGCATTGACACCACCGCCGCCGACACCGATGACCTTGATGACTGCGAGGTAGTTCTGCGGTGCTGCCACGTCGAAGGCCTCTCGCCTCGATTTACGTGTCGTCGCTTCGCGGTAGTCCCGCCGCGACGACGGATGCCGATTGGGACGGTCCGACGCCGACCCAAACCCTAACGTTGAAGTTTAGGGTTACCAGTGTGTCTGCTTCTTGGACTCTTCCGAACAGGACACTAAGTCGACAAGTGGCGCACGTTCAACGAACACGCCGAACCTCCCGTTTTTCTTTTCACCCTATGTGATCACCCGTAGCGCTGACCAACCAGGGTGCTGGCCAGGCCAAATGTGCGTCAACCACCCGAGACGGCGGGAGCAGTGGGTGCACTCACGTCGAAGTGTCCCGCTTTGGGAGCCGCTTTCATGAGAGCGGTGAGAACTCTTGCCTTCACCGCCCCCTCCTCGCTGCTGCCCCAGACCACCGTACGGCCCCCGGTCAGTTGCAGGGAGATCGAGTCGTACGAGGTGACCCGTACGACTTGGGTGTCCTTGGCGACTGCACGGGGAAGTCCGCCCGCGACCCGGACCGCCTCCCGCACCAGCCGGCCACTGCCGAAGCGGCGCAGGCTGGCCGACCGATCGGGCGTCAATTCCAGCAGCGGTACGCGCCCGGGCGCTTTGTCCACCGTGGCGAAGCGGACGCCCTTTGCGTCCACTTCAATGAACTTTGCGCCCTTTTTCACCAACAGGACCGGCTGCCGTTCGGTCACTTTAAGTCCGATTTCGTGCGGCCATGACCGTACGACATCCACCGAGTCGATACGAGGCAACTTCTGGCGCAACCGGGCGGCCATGGCGTCCGTGTCCACCGAGATCAGCGGGGCACCCATCGGCACCGCCGCGGCGGACTCCACTTCCGCGGGAGTCAGCACGTCGACACCGGTGGTCCTGACCTGTTCCACCCGGAACCAGGACGATCCGTAGAGCGCCCAGACGACGCCCGAGGCGAGCAGCAGGACAGCGACGGCGATCACGATTTGCAGTCTGCGGCTGGGCCGCCTGCGCCCGGTGGGGCGCGGTGGGCGGGCCGGGTTGTCCGCCTGCTGCCCTGCACCGCGCTGGGCGGTCGTCGGTCCGGCCACGCTCGCTCCTTATGCCGGGTCCAGGGGCACCACCCCCGGACCCGTCCGCCTCACGCGTTGCGGCGTGCGGCAATCGCCTCGTACACCATGCCGACGAGCAGATCGTCGGCGTCCCGGCGGCCGAACTCGGCGGCGGCGCGGGACATCTCGTACAACCGGTGCGGATCCGCAAGCACCGGCAGAACGTTGCCCTGCACCCACTCGGGGGTGAGCGCCGCGTCGTCCACCAGCAGACCGCCGCCGGCGTTGACCACCGGCTGGGCGTTGAGCCGCTGTTCGCCGTTGCCGATGGGCAGCGGGACGTAGGCGGCGGGGAGCCCGACGGCGGAGAGTTCGGCAACGGTCATCGCGCCCGCGCGGCAGAGCATCATGTCGGCAGCGGCGTACGCAAGATCCATCCGGTCCACGTACGGTACCGGGATGTAGGGCGGCATCCCTGGCATGTTGTCGATGCGCGGCAATTCGTTCTTCGGGCCGACCACATGCAGGATCTGGATCCCGGAACGCTGCAGCAGCGGGGCGACCCGCTGCACCACCTCGTTGAGATGGCGAGCGCCCTGCGAGCCGCCGGAGACCAGCAGCGTGGGCAGGTTGGGGTCGAGACCGAAGGCGGCGCGCGCCTCCGGGCGGACCCGGGCCCGGTCCAGGGTGGCGATGGTGCGGCGCAGTGGGATGCCGATGTAGCGGGCGCCGCGCAGCTTGCTGTCAGGGGTGGAGACGGCGACCCCGTGCGCGTACCGCGAACCGATCTTGTTGGCCAGTCCCGGCCGCGCGTTGGCTTCGTGGACCACGATCGGCACCCCGGCCCGCTTGGCGGCGAGGTAGCCGGGCAGGGCGACATAGCCGCCGAAGCCGACCACGCAGTCCGCCTTGGTGCGTTCCAGGACCTGCTCGGCGGCCTTGATGGTGCCGCGCAGCCGTCCCGGGACGGTGATCAGTTCGGGGGTGGGTTTGCGGGGCAGCGGCACGGCCGGGATCAGCGCCAGTTCGTACCCCCGCTCGGGTACGAGCCTGGTCTCGAGTCCGCGCTCCGTGCCGAGGGCAGTGATTCCCACGCTCGGGTCCTGCCTGCGCAGGGCATCCGCGAGGGCAAGCGCGGGCTCGATGTGGCCGGCGGTCCCCCCACCGGCGAGTACGACATGCACCGAAATTCACCGCTCTCCGGACGGACGCTTCTTGCCGCGCCGTCTCATCGTCTTCCATCTCACCCCGGGCCTCCGCATGGCCAGGGCCGCCTTCGCGGCGGGCTCCTCACGCGCGAACGCGATCAGGAGCCCCACCGCGAACATGGTCGGCAGCAGGGCCGATCCCCCGTAGGAGAACAGCGGGAGCGGGACCCCGGCGATCGGCAGCAGGCCGAGCACCGCACCGATGTTGATCACGGCCTGAACCGTGATCCAGGTGGTCACACCTCCCGCGGCGTACCTCACGAAGGGCTCCTCCGTGCGTCCGGCCACGCGGATACCCGCATAGCCTAGAGCCGCGAAGAGGGCGAGCACCGACAGCGTCCCCGCCAACCCCAGTTCCTCCCCGGTGATGGCGAAGATGAAGTCGGTGTGCGGTTCAGGCAGTTGGCCCCATTTTTCCACACTTGCACCCAGTCCGGATCCGAACCATCCACCGGATGCCAGAGCATAGATGCCGTGCACGGCCTGCCAGCACGAGCCGTCGGGTCCGGGTTCGCTCACGCCCATGCAACTGAGCCGGGACATCCGGTTCGGACTGGTCTTGATCAGCAGGAAGGCCAGCGCGCCCGCGACGGCGAGCACCCCGCCGAACAGCCGGGTGGGCGCACCGGCCAGCCACAGCAGGCCGAACAGGATTGCGGTGAGAATGATCGCAGTTCCCATGTCACCGCCGAGCATGATCAGCCCGAGGAGCATGAACGCGACCGGGACGAGCGGCACCAGCATGTGTTTCCACTGCGTCAGCAGCCGCTTGTCCTGTTTGCGGGCGAGCAGGTCGGCGCCCCAGAGGATCAGGGCAAGCTTGCCGAACTCACTGGGCTGGAGCTGGAAGGGGCCGCCCAGGTAGAGCCAGTTCTGGTTGCCGTTGACCGACATCCCTATCCCCGGCACCTGGACCAGCACCATCAGGAAGACCGTACCCATGAGCAGCGGGTAGGCGAGCGCCCGGTGGAGCTTGACGGGCATCCGGGAAGCCGTGATCAGCAGTCCGGAGCCGATGAGGGCGGCGAGGAACTGCTTGCGGAAGAAGTACGTGCCGGGCTTCGACAGCTCGAGCGCCTTGATCATCGAGGCGGAGTAGACCATCACCAGCCCGAGCACGGTGATCAGAAGCCCGGCGCCGAGGATCAGGTAGTACGCGGTCAGCGGGCGGTCCCAGGCCCGGCGTGCCTGCTCGTACAGCCGCCGCACACCGCCGCCGCGGGGGACGCGGGCGCCGGAACCGCCGCGGCCCCTGGAGCGCGGTACGGCGGGCTGCCGGGTGCCCGCCGGCCTGCCGCGCTTGGCGAGCGCGCCGGGCGCCGGTGGGGCGAGCACCCGGCCGGTCCCCGCGGCCCCCCGTGGGCGGCCCCTGCCGTGCGCGGCGGAGCTCTCGTCGGCCGGCATTGTCGCTGTCCCCTCCACTGCTCGTGCCCAGGGCTGCTGCCGAGGGCCAGGGCGTGCGGCGGAGCCGCCCGAACCCGGTTGTCCGGGACAGTACGGCGCGGCGGCCGGGCCCGTCAGGCGCTCTCGTCGGCGAGTGCGCGGACCGCGTCCGCGAATGCCTCGCCCCGCTTGTTGTAATTGGCGAACATGTCCATCGAAGCGCAGGCCGGGGCCATCAGTACGGTGTCTCCCGGCCGGGCGAGCCGGGCCGCCTCGCGGACCGCCTCGGACATCGCCCCAGTGTCGGTCCGGCCGAGGTCGACGACCGGGACCTCGGGGGCGTGTCGCGCGAGGGCTTCGCGGATCAGCGCCCGGTCGCGGCCGATCAGTACGACGCCCCGCAGCCGCTTGGCGGCGCCGGTCACCAGCTCGTCGAACGTGGCGCCCTTGGCGAGGCCGCCGGCGATCCAGACGATCGGGTCATAGGCCGCGAGGGAGGCCTCCGCGGCATGGGTGTTGGTGGCCTTGGAGTCGTCGATGTACGCCACCGACGCGACGTCCGCGACGTGTTCGATGCGGTGCGCGTCGGGGCGGAAGGCCCGCAGGCCGTCCCGTACCGCCCTGGGTTCGACGCCGAAGGCGCGGGCCAGCGCCGCGGCCGCCAGGGCGTTGGCGATGTTGTGCGGGGCGGGCGGGTTGATGTCCGCGACCTCGGCGAGCTCCTGGGCCTGTTTCTGCCGGTTGGCCACGAAGGCGCGGTCGACGAGGATGCCGTCGACGACGCCCAGCTGGGACGGGCCCGGGGTGCCGAGGGTGAAGCCGATGGCGCGGCAGCCCTCCTCGACGTCCGCCCCGCGGACCAGGTCCTCGGTGGCCGGGTCGGCCGCGTTGTAGACGCAGGCGATCCGGTTGCCCTCGTAGATCCGCCCCTTGTCCGCGACGTACGCCTCCATGGAGCCGTGCCAGTCGAGGTGGTCCGGGGCCAGGTTGAGAACGGCTGCGGAGTGGGCGCGCAGCGAGGGCGCCCAGTGCAGCTGGTAGCTGGAGAGCTCGACGGCGAGTACGTCGTAGGTCTCCTCGCCGAGGACGGCGTCGAGGAGGGAGACGCCGATGTTGCCGACGGCGGCGGTGCGCAGCCCGGCCGCCTCCAGGATCGAGGCGAGCATCCGGACGGTCGTGGTCTTGCCGTTGGTGCCGGTGACCGCGAGCCAGGGCGCCGCATCGGGACCGCGCAGCCGCCAGGCGAGCTCGACGTCGCCCCAGACCGGGACACCCGCCTCGGCGGCTGCTGCGAAGAGCGGCTTGTCCGGCTTCCAGCCGGGGGTGGTGACGATGAGCTCGGTGGACTCGGGCAGGGTCGCCCCGTCGCCGAGGCGCACGGTGATCCCTTGCGCCTCCAGCTCTGCGGCCTGCGCACGGGAACGCTCGTCGTCTCCGTCGTTGACCACCGTGACAACGGCGCCGAGGCCGTGCAGGACACGGGCAGCGGGGATCCCGCTGACACCGAGTCCGGCGACGGTGACGTGCTTGCCCTGCCAGTCCTGGTTGCTCACTTGGCGGCTGCCCACCCTGCGTAGAAGAGACCGAGTCCGACGATCACGCACATACCCTGGATGATCCAGAAGCGGACCACGACAAGGACTTCGGACCAGCCCTTGAGTTCGAAGTGATGCTGGAGCGGCGCCATCCGGAAGACCCGCTTGCCGGTCATCTTGAAGGAGCCGACCTGGATGACCACGGACATGGTGATCATCACGAAGAGGCCGCCGAGGATGGCCATCAGGAACTCGGTGCGGGAGCAGATCGCGAGACCGGCGAGCGCACCGCCGAGTGCCAGCGAACCGGTGTCACCCATGAAGATCTTGGCGGGCGAGGTGTTCCACCACAGGAAGCCGAAGCAGGCGCCCATCAGCGCGGAGGCGACGACCGCGAGGTCGAGCGGGTCGCGTACCTCGAAGCAGGCGTTGGGGTTGGTCAGGGAGACCGCGTTGGCGCAGGACTCCTGGAACTGCCACAGCCCGATGAACGTGTACGCGCCGAAGACCATCACTGACGCGCCGGTGGCAAGGCCGTCCAGACCGTCCGTCAGGTTCACGCCGTTGGACATGGCGAGAATCATGAACAGCGCCCAGACGACGAACAGCACCGGGCCGATCGACCAGCCGAAGTCCGTGACGAACGACAGCTTGGTGGAGGCCGGGGTGTTGCCACGGCCGTCGGCGAACTGGAGCGACAGTACCGCGAAGGCGATACCGACTATCAGCTGGCCGGCCATCTTCGCCTTGGCCCGCAGACCGAGCGAACGCTGCTTGACGATCTTGATGTAGTCGTCGAGGAACCCGACGAGGCCCATCCCGGTCATCAGGAAGAGGACCAGCAGACCGGAGAAGCGCATCTCCTCGCCGGTGATCACCTTCGCCAGGAAGTACGCCATCAGCGTGGCCAGGATGAAGGCGATGCCGCCCATGGTGGGCGTGCCCTTCTTGCTGCCGTGGCTGCGCGGGCCGTCGTCACGGATGAACTGCCCGTATCCCTTGCGGGCCAGGAGCTTGATGAGCAGCGGGGTACCGACCAGGGTCAGGAAGAGCCCGATGGCCCCCGCGAAGAGGATCTGCCTCATCGGCCGGTGACCTCGCCCTCGGTCGAGTTCTCCAGCAGTGCCTGGGCGACCCGTTCCAGGCCGGCCGACCGGGACGCCTTCACCAGCACGACGTCTCCCGCGCGCAGTTCACTGCGCAACAGGTCGACGGCCGCCTGTGCGTCGGACACGTGCACCGACTCCTCACCCCACGAACCCTCGTTGTATGCGCCCAGTTGCAGCCAGGAGGCTTCTCTGCCCCCGACCGCGACGAGCTTGCTGACGTTGAGCCGGACGGCGAGCCGTCCGACCGCGTCGTGCTCGGCGAGCGAGGCGTCGCCGAGCTCGGCCATGGGGCCGAGCACCGCCCACGTACGCCGCCCCTTCCCCATGGCGGCCAGCGCGCGCAGCGCTGCTCGCATGGATTCGGGGTTCGCGTTGTAGGCGTCATTGACGAACGTCACGCCGTCCGGACGCTCGGTGACCTCCATACGCCAGCGGGAGAGGGTGCCCGCCTCGGAGAGCGCAAGGGCGATCTCGTCTACGGGCAGGCCCAACTCATGGGCGACGGCGGCCGCGGCGAGCGCGTTCGACACGTGATGCTCACCGTACAGGCGCATGGTCACATCGCTGCACCCGGTGGGTGTGTGGAGCGTGAAAGCGGGGCGGCCGTCGTCGGTGAGACGGACCTTCTCTCCCCGTACGTCCGCATCCGCGGCTTCACCGAAGAGCAGAACACGGGCCTTCGTGCGGGAGGACATGGCGAGGACGAGCGGGTCGTCGGCGTTGAGGACGGCGACTCCGTCCTCCGGCAGCGCCTCGACCATCTCGCCCTTGGCGATCGCGATCTGCTCGCGGCCGCCGAACTCACCGATGTGCGCGGTGCCGACGTTGAGGACGAGGCCGATCCGCGGCGGGACCAGGCCGGTGAGGTAGCGGATGTCGCCGATGTAGCGGGCACCCATTTCGAGGACCAGGTGCTCGGTCTTCTCGGTGGCGCGCAGGGCGGTGAGCGGCAGGCCGATCTCGTTGTTGAGGTTGCCCGCGGGGAAGACGGTGGGGCCCTTGCGCTCCAGGAGCTGGGCGATCAGGTCCTTGGTGGAGGTCTTGCCCGCGGAGCCGGTGAGGGCGACGACAGTGGTGCCGAGGCGTTCGACGACGGTCCGGGCGAGGGTGCCGAGCGCGGCCATGACGTCGTCGACGACGATCGCCGGAACACCGACGGGGCGGGTGGCGAGTACGGCTGCCGCGCCCGCCTCGGCGGCGCGCTGCGCGTAGTCGTGGCCGTCGACCCGCTCGCCGGCGAAGGCGACGAACAGACTGCCTTGCTGCACCTCTCGGGAGTCGATGACGACAGGCCCGCTGACGGTCACTGCCGGATCCGGTATGTCGTACGACTGCCCGCCGACGATTTCGGCGATCTCGGCGAGGGTAAGGGCGATCACTTGGTCATCCCTGACTGTTGTTCTCGTGGGTGTGGGCGAGCTCCGGGGCGTTCTCGGCGCTCTTGTGCCCCAGGGACCGTGCGATGGCCGCGCGCAGCACCGTACGGTCGTCGAAGGGGCGGACCACTCCGTGGATGTCCTGGCCCTGTTCGTGCCCCTTGCCGGCGATCAGCACGGTGTCGCCGGGCCGGGCACGGGCGACCGCGGCGGCGACGGCGGCGGCCCGGTCGGCGTCGACCAGGACGTCACCGCGCTCGTGTGCGGGCACCTCGGCGGCGCCCGAGAGCATCGCGGCGAGGATGGCCAGGGGGTCCTCGGAGCGGGGGTTGTCGGAGGTCAGGACGGCGGTGTCGGCGAGGCGGGCCGCGGCCGCGCCCATCGGGCCACGTTTCGTCGTGTCGCGGTCGCCACCGCAGCCGAGCACGATGTGCAGCTTGCCCTTGGTCACCTTGCGCAGCGAGCGCAGGACCGACTCGACGGCGTCGGTCTTGTGCGCGTAGTCGACGACCGCGAGGTACGGCTGGCCGGCGTCCACACGCTCCAGCCGGCCCGGGACGCCGGGGACAGCGGCGACGCCGTCGGCCGCGGTCTGGGGGTCGACGCCCGCGACGGCGAGGGTGACGATCGCGGCGAGGGTGTTGGCAACGTTGAACGGGCCGGGCAACGGGGCCCTGGCCGTGATCCGTTCGTCCTTGGGGCCGACGGCCGTGAAGGCGGAGCCCAGCGGTCCGACCGCAACGTCCTCGGCGCGCCAATCGGCGTCCGGGTGGCCCTCGGCGGAGAAGGTGACGACCGGGACGGTTGCCTCCGTGACCAGCCTGCGGCCGTACTCGTCGTCGAAGTTGACGACGCCCTGCCGGCTCCGCTGCGGGGTGAACAGCTTCGCCTTGGCCTGGAAGTAGTCCTCCATGCCGGAGTGGAACTCCATGTGCTCCGGGCTGAGGTTGTTGAAGACGGCGACGTCGAAGACGCAGCCGTCGACGCGGCCGAGTACCAGGGCGTGGCTGGAGACCTCCATGGTGACCGCGTCGACGCCGCGCTCGCGCATGACGGCGAAAAGGGCCTGGAGATCGGTGGCTTCGGGGGTGGTCCGCTCGGACTTGATGCGCTCGTCACCGATCCGCGTCTCGACGGTGCCGATCAGGCCGGTGCTGCGTCCGGCGCCACGGAAGCCGCCCTCGACGAGGTACGCGGTGGTGGTCTTCCCGGACGTACCGGTGATCCCGATCTGGAGGAGGTCGGCGCCGGGCCGCCCGTAGATCTCGGCGGCGAGTTCGCCCATCCGGCCGCGCGGGTTCTTGGTCACCAGCACCGGCAGCCCGGTCGCGGCGGCGCGCTCGGCGCCCGCCGGGTCGGTGAGAACCGCTGCCGCGCCGAGGCCGGCCGCCTGGGCGACGAAGTCGGCGCCGTGCAGCCGGGCGCCGGGCAGCGCCGCGTACACATCGCCGGGCCGTACCGCCCGCGAGTCGTGGGTGATGCCGGTGACCTCACCGGATCCCGGCGGCTCGACTCCCAGCCGGGCTGCCAGTTCACCGAGGGGGGTCGGCCGCAGCCGATCCGGGCGGGGCGCTCCCGGGTAGGTCACAGGGGCGTCCTTCGGAGGGGTTTGGGACTGTTCAGCGTGGGGCACGGCGGTGAGCGTACCGGGCGCACCCGGCGTCTCGCTAAGTGAGGGGGCAAGGCCCAGGTGGTTCCCGTTCCGGTTCCCGGGTTCGGGAGTGATGGTTGTCACTGGCTGGTTTCCCCGAGTTCACTCGCCGGGATTGAAGGACACAGGCAGCCGGGCCGACTCGCTGCCGGACGGTGGGGTCTGGAGCGTCTTCAGTGCGAACTCCATGACCTGCTTGTAGATGGGACCGCAGATCTGACCGCCGAAGTAGCTTCCCTTGGTGGGGTTCTGGATCGCGCAGTAGACGGTGATCTGCGGGTCGTCGGCGGGCGCGAAGCCCGCGAAGGACGCGGTGTAGCCGTGGTAGCCGCCGCGGACCGGGTCGACCCGGTTGGCCGTACCGGTCTTGCCCGCGACCCGGTATCCAGGGATGCGGGCCTTGGTGCCGGTGCCCTCCTCGTCACCGACCACCGACTCCAGCATGCCCGCAAGTGTTTTCGCGGTCTTCTTGCTGATCACCCGGGTCTGTTCGGGGGCGGCAGCGGGGGTGAAGCGGCCGTCCGCGCCCTTGGTTCCGCGGATCAGGGTGGGCTGGATCCGGACGCCGCCGTTGGCGATCGTCGAGTAGACCGAGGCGGCCTGCATGGCGTTGAGCGAGAGTCCCTGGCCGAACGGGATCGTGTACTGCTGCGAGGTCGACCAGTCCTGCGGCTTGGCGAGGATGCCGGGGGTCTCGCCCGGGTAGTTCAGCCCGGTCGGGCGGCCGATGCCGAATCTGCGCAGATACGAGTAGAGGACCTTGTTGGCCTGCGGCTGGGTCCTGCCGAGCTGCCCGGTGGCCAGGATGGTGCCGATGTTGCTGGACTTGGCGAGTACTCCGTTGAGCGTCAGGTACCAGGTGGCGTGGTCGATGTCGTCCTTGAAGAGCCGGTCGCCGCGGTGCAGCCGGTTGGGGACGGTGACATGGGTGCCGGGGGTGGCCACCCCCTCCTCCAGCACGGCAGCCATGGACATGACCTTACTGGTGGAGCCCGGTTCGTACACGTCCTGCAGCGCCGCGTTGCCCAGCGACGCCGCGTCGGCCTGCGAGAGGTCGTTGGGGTCGAATCCCGGGGCGTTGGCCATGGCGAGGACCTCGCCGGTCTTCGCGTTCTGCACGATCACATAGCCGCGGTCCGCCCTGGACTTCTTCACCTGGTCCGTGATGGCCTTCTGCGCGGCCCACTGGATGTCCCGGTCGATGGTCAGCTCGATGTCGGAACCCGCGACCGCAGGGACCTCGCTGGTGCCCGCGGTGGGCACCCGGCGGCCGCCGGACTGGGCGTACTTGATCTTGCCGTCCTCGCCCGCGAGCTCCTTGTCCAGCTGTGACTCGAGGCCGCCCGCGCCCTTGCCCTCGGCGTTGACGTAACCCAGTATCCCGGCGGCCAGCGCGCCATTGGGGTAGACCCGCTTGGTGGTCGCCTCCTGGAAGACACCGGCCAGCACATTGGCCCCGGTGCCGCCGTTCGCCCTGTCCTTCTGCGCCTTCTCGGCGAAAACGGACTTGAGGTCCTTGATCTGCTTCCAGACCTGAGGGGTCTGGCGGCGTGCCAGCACCACGTACCGGCTCTTCGGCTTCGACAGCTTCTTCGCCAGCTCCGCTGCCTCGACGCCGAGGACGGGTGCGAGGAGGGCCGCGGCCTGCTCCGGTGCGTTCGGGGCCTTGCTGTCCTCGGGTGTGAACATCTTGGGGTCGGCGGTGATGTTGTACGCGTCGACGCTGGTGGCCAGGGCGATCCCGCTGCGGTCGGTGATCTCACCGCGCTCGGCGGCGACCGTGTACTCGAGGTAGCGGTTCTTGTCGGCCTTGGCCGCGTACGCACTGGCATCGACGGCCTGCACCTGCAGGAGCCGCACGACGAACACCAGCATGACGAGCGTCAGCGCCAGGCTGACCAGGCGGAGCCGGGGGCGCGGGCTGCCCAGCCGCAGCGGGCGCGCCGATCCCTTGCGCGGAGTGCGGCGCCCCTTTGCGCGGGGCGCGGCCGCTGCGCACGAGGGGCGGCCGGCGGCGGGCCGGGGGCGACCGGAGCCGGCTGCTGCGCTGCGGGGACGCGCGGGGCCGGGGACCCGGCGGCGCGGTGGTTCCTTGGAGGGCACTGCGTCACCTGCCGGGGCTCGTCGAGGGCTGGTTTACCGGGGTGCGCGGCTGCGCGGGCGGGGCTGAGGAGGTGCTGGGCTTCGTCGCGGGCGGGGCTGCCGAGGTGCTGGACTTCGTCACGGGCGGGGCCGACGGCGAACCGGTGGCCGACGCTGTGGACGTGGACGAGGCGGCGGCGGACGGCGGGGGTGCCGCCTGCTGGGTCTGCCGGGGGGCTGCGGGGGCCGGCGGGGCGGCGGCCTCGGAGGGGACACCGCGGACCGTGCCGTCGGGTTCGAGGAAGGCGGGGCCGCCGCCGGGCACCATGCCCAGTTCGCGGGCGCGGCGCTCCAGTGCGTCGGGCTTCGAGTACCCGTCGACGTCGTGCTGGAGCGCCTGCTGCTCGTCGGTGAGCTCGGTGGTCCGCTTCTTCAGTTCACTCAGCCTGAACGAACCTTCGTTGAGCGCGGAGTTCAGCAGCAGCAGGGTGATCAGTCCGCCGCCGAGGAGCAGCACGACCAGCAGGGCGAAGGGCGTACGCGCCGCGTTGCTGGGCCCGGAGGGCATCAGCCGGGCGAGGCGCGCGGCCCGCCCCTTCAGCTGTCCGGCCGATCCGCTCACCGCGCCACCTCGGGCTCTCCCGGTGCCGTGCCGGCCGGACCGGCCGCGCTCACCGCTCCTCCTCGCGGATCCGCTGGGCGCCGCGCAACCGGGCGGGGGCGGCTCGCCGGTTCTCGGCGACCTCCTCCTCCGTGGGCAGTTCCGCGCCGCGGGTCAGCAGCTTGAGCCGAGGCTGGTAACGCTCGGGGACGACGGGCAGACCGGGCGGCGCCGTGTTCGCAGCGCCCGCCGCGAACACCTGCTTGACCAGGCGGTCCTCCAGTGAATGGTACGAGAGAACGGCGATCCGGCCGCCGACGGCGAGGGACTGCACCGCGGCCGGGATCGCCCGCTCCAGGACGGCGAGCTCGCCGTTGACCTCGATGCGCAGCGCCTGGAAGGTGCGCTTGGCCGGGTTGCCGCCGGTGCGCTTGGCGGCCTGCGGCAGCGAGTCCCGGATCAGCTCGACGAGCCGGGCGCTGTTGCTGAACGGCTCCTTCTCGCGCTCGCGCACGATCGCGGAGACGATCCGCTTGGCCTGCTTCTCCTCGCCGTACGCGCGCAGGATCCGGACGAGTTCGCCGGGCGGATAGGTGTTGAGCACCTCGGCCGCGCTGATGCCGGTCGTCTGGTCCATCCGCATGTCGAGCGGGGCGTCCTGGGCGTACGCGAATCCGCGGTCGGCCTCGTCCAGCTGCATGGAGGAGACACCGAGGTCGAACAAAATGCCCTGGACCTTGGGGATGCCGAGCCGGGCGAGCACCTCCGGCAGTTCGTCGTAGACGGCGTGCACCAGTGTGGCCCGGTCGCCGTACGGGGCGAGCCGCTCGCCGGAGAGCCGCAGCGCTTCCTTGTCCCGGTCCAGCGCGATCAGCCGGGCGGACGGGAAGGCGGCAAGCAGCGCCTCGCTGTGGCCACCGAGGCCGAGGGTGCAGTCGACGACCACGGGCTGCTCTGGGCCCGGCGCTTCCAGAGCCGGGGCCAACAGGTCCAGGCATCGCTGGAGCATCACCGGGACGTGTCGGGTCTGGCTCATGCGCCCTCTCAGGCTCAGGTCCCGTGTGGCGGCACGTACGGCCTGGTCCCCGCCCGCTCGGAAGGGGGAGGTCCACCGGCGCCGGGGAAGTGGCGTCAGCCGACCGGCGAGCGGGAGAGGGCCGGGCCGTACGTACGCCGCGCACACAGCGGAAATCTTCGGAATGTGCAGGGTGTCGGTATCTTCCGGTCACTTTAGTCCACCCTGCCATTCGATCGATTCCCGATCAATCAACGGGGCAGCGCGTCGCCCCGCCCTCCCTATCACCCGGTCGAGCTATTCGTTGTGAGGCTTGTGGGTTGCCTCACAACAAGCCTCGTTGACGTTCTTTGTCCGCTCTCACAGCACGCCGGAGCGATCGGTCCGAGCTAACGTCATATCCATGTCGACTTCCGCGCACCCCCACGCCGAGCTCTCCGCATCCGCTGCCGGTCAGGCCCGTACCGGCGGGACCGTCACCGACCGCCTGGTCGAGGCGAACATCCGTTACGCGGCCGAGTTCGACGACCCCGGCATGGACGCGCGGCCGGTGCTGAAGGTCGCCGTGGTCGCCTGCATGGACGCCCGGCTCGACCTGCACGACGCGCTCGGCCTCGCGCTCGGCGACTGCCACACCATCCGCAACGCGGGCGGCGTGGTCACCGACGACGTGATCCGCTCGCTCACCATCAGCCAGCGAGCCCTCGGCACCCGCAGCGTCATACTCATTCACCACACCAACTGCGGCCTCGAATCGATCACCGAGGAGTTCCGGCAGGAGCTGGAGGCGGAGGTCGGCCAGCGCCCGGTCTGGGCCGTGGAGGCGTACAAGGACGCGGATCAAGACGTGCGGCAGTCCATGCAGCGCGTCCGCACCTCGCCGTTCCTGCTGCACACCGACGACGTCCGCGGCTTCGTCTTCGACGTGACCAGCGGCTTGCTCCGCGAGATCCTTCCCGTCGCCTGACCCTGATTGCACGTCCGGCGGGCACCGAAAAGGGCCTGGAGCCTGACATTTCGCATCCACTTGTCCACGGGCGAGTGACACGAAGCGGCAACGGCAACAAGAATGCGGGGGTGACACCCACCGGACCTGTCCGGAGGGTGTCCGCACATCGGGGTGGGCCGGGCCAACTACAGCGCATCGGCCCGTGAATGGGGTATCCCCTGCTCCTTGAGAGCGCGGGGCAGGGCCGAGGAGGGCCGGGTGACGACCTATGACGATCGAGCGAGCCTCACAGATCTGACCGCCACAGCGGAGCGGGTGCGCAGGTCGGTGGAGAGTGTGATCGAAGGCAAGCCTGAGGTCGTACGGCTTTCGCTGACCGTGCTGCTCGCGGAGGGGCATCTCCTCATCGAGGACGTCCCCGGGGTCGGCAAGACGATGCTGGCCAAGGCGCTCGCGCGGTCGATCGACTGCTCGGTGCGGCGCATCCAGTTCACGCCGGACCTGCTGCCTTCGGACATCACCGGCGTGTCGATCTTCGACCAGCAGCGGCGCGACTTCGAATTCAAGCCGGGCGCGATCTTCGCCCAGATCGTGATCGGCGACGAGATCAACCGCGCCTCGCCGAAGACCCAGTCCGCTCTGCTGGAGTCGATGGAGGAGCGCCAGGTCACCATCGACGGGCACAGTTACGAACTGCCGGACCCGTTCATGGTGGTGGCCACCCAGAACCCGGTCGAGATGGAGGGCACCTATCCGCTGCCCGAGGCCCAGCGCGACCGGTTCATGGCCCGCGTGTCGATCGGCTACCCCAGCGCGGAGGCCGAACTGCAGATGCTCGATGTGCACGGCGGGATCTCGCCGCTCGACGATCTGCAGCCGGTGGCGCACGCCCACGACATCGTGAAACTGATCGAAGCCGTGCGGACGGTCCATGTGGCCGAGTCGGTGCGGCGGTACGCGGTGGAGCTGGTCGGCGCGACCCGCAACCACCCGGATCTCAGACTCGGCGCCTCGCCGCGCGCCACCCTGCATCTGCTGCGAGCCGCCAAGGCGTCCGCGGCGCTGACCGGGCGGGACTACTGTCTGCCGGACGATGTGCAGGCGCTGGCCGTCCCGGTGCTCGCGCACCGGTTGCTGCCCACCGCGCAGGCCCAGCTGAACCGCCGCACCGCGGAGCAGGTCGTGCTGGAGATCCTCCAGCAGACGCCGGTGCCGACCGCGGCCGGCGGTACGTCGGTCCCGGCGCCGCAGCACCAGCCGGGCCGGCCGGTGTACGGCCGGCAGCAGCCGCCCGGCGCGCGGCGGGCGTGATGACGGCCGGGGGGTCCGCCTCGATGGAGGATGGCGACGGCAAAGGCGGTCTGCGGGCCGCGCTGGGCGGGCTGACCACGCGTGGGCGGTCCTTCCTCGCTGCCGGAATCGCGGCCGCGATCTGCGCGTATGTGCTGGGCCAGGGTGATCTGCTGCGGGTCGGGCTGCTGCTCAGCGTGCTCCCGCTGGTCTGTGCGACGGTGCTCCTCCGCACCCGCTACCGGGTCGCGGGCACCCGGCGGCTCTCCCCGTCCCGAGTACCCGCGGGCACCGAGGCACGGGTGCATCTGCGGATGGAGAACGTGTCCCGGCTGCCCACCGGGCTGCTGATGCTGCAGGACCGGGTGCCCTATGTGCTCGGGCCGCGCCCCCGGTTCGTCCTGGACCGGGTGGAGGCGGGCGGTCGGCGTGAGGTTTCCTACCGGGTCCGGTCGGATCTGCGCGGGCGGTATCCGCTCGGGCCGCTGCAGCTGCGGCTGAGCGATCCGTTCGGGATGTGCGAGCTGACCCGTTCGTTCAGCGCGTACGACACCCTGGTCGTCGTCCCGCGGACCCAGCCGCTGCCGCCGGTGCGGCTGTCGGGCGAGGCGTCCGGGTACGGCGAGGGGCGGCAGCGCACACTCGCCCTGGCCGGTGAGGACGACGTGATTCCGCGCGGCTACCGGCACGGCGACGACTTGCGCCGGGTCCATTGGCGCTCCACCGCGCGCTACGGCGAGCTGATGGTGCGCCGCGAGGAGCAGCCCCAGCGGGCCAGGTGCACGGTGCTGTTGGACACCCGGCGGATCGCCTATCAGGGGACCGGGCCCGACTCGCCCTTCGAGTGGGCGGTGTCGGGGGCGGCGTCCGCGCTGGTGCACATGCTGGAGCGGGGCTTCGCGGTGCGGCTGCTGACCGACGACGGCAGTTCGGTGCCGGGCGAGGGCGAGGGCGGCTTCGCCGGATCGACCCAGGAGTCCGCCGACTCCGCGGGACTGATGATGGACACCCTCGCGGTTGTCGGCCACTCCGACGGAGGCGGTCTGTCGCGCGCGTACGACGTACTGCGCGGCGGCAACGAGGGGCTGCTGGTCGCGTTCCTCGGCGATGTGGACGACGAGCAGACGGCGGTGGCTGCCCGAATGCGGCAGCGCAGCGGCGGCGCCGTCGCGTTCGTCCTGGACAGTGCCGCCTGGATGCACGGCAGCGCGTCCGACGCGGAGCTCGCGGCGTCCGAAGAGCGCCTGCGACAGCTGCGCGAGTCGGGCTGGACAGCGGTCGCGGTGGGGCCGGGGGCGGATCTCGCCCAGCTGTGGCAGCAGGCGGGACAGCAGAGCTCCGTGACGCAGTCCGCGCTGTCGGGCGGCGCACCGGGCGGCACGACAGGTTTCACCGGTGGATGGTCATGAGGGGACGGTCATGAGCGGTCGCGGTCGGCTGGCGCTGTGCGCCTTTACGGCGACGCTGTTGGCGGCGGGTTCGATGCTGCCGCTGGTCGACCCGACCGGATGGATCCTGCAGGCCGCGGTCCTGCTGGCGATCCAGAGCGGGGTGGGCGCGCTCGCCCGCCGGGTGCCGCTGCCGCGGCTGCTGATCGTCGCGGCACAGTTCCTGGTCACCCTGGTGCTGCTGACCGCGGTGTTCGCACGGGAGCAGGCCGTGGTCGGCTTCCTGCCGGGCCCCGAGGCCGTACGGCATCTGGCGGAGCTGCTGCGGGCGGGCGCGGACGATGTGGGGCAGTACGCCATCCCGGCGCCCGCGACGGCGGGCATCCGGCTGATGCTGGTCGGCGGTGTACTGCTGATCGGTCTGGCCGTGGACACCCTCGCGGTGACGTTTCGCAGCGCGGCCCCGGCCGGGCTGCCGCTCCTGGCGCTCTACTCGGTGGCCGCGGGGCTGTCCGGCGGCGGCGGCGCGGGCTGGCTCTGGTTCCTGCTCGCCGCCTGCGGCTATCTGCTGCTCCTGCTGGCCGAGGGCCGGGACCGGATCTCCCAGTGGGGACGGGTCTTCGGTGGCGCGGGACGGTCACCGAGCGGTGCGGCGGCCGGCCTCGACGTGTCGGGCGGCCGGGCGCTCGCCCCGGTCCGCACCGGGCGGCGGATCGGTGCGCTGGCGCTGGGCATCGCAGTGGCCGTACCGGCGGCCCTGCCCGCTCTCGACGGCGGGTTCCTCGCGGGGACCGGCAGCGGGAACGGCAAGGGCAGGGGCGGCGGCACGATCTCCGCGGTGAACCCGCTGGTCTCGCTGCAGAACAATCTGAACCAGCCGGAGAACCGGGAGGTGATGTCGTACCGCACCAATTCCCGGAACCCGCAGGACTTCTATCTGCGGATCCTGGCCCTGGACCAGTTCAACGGGAGCGAGTGGCGGGCCTCCCGGCGCAGCCTGAAGGACGTGCCGAAGCGGATCCCGGGGCCGGACGGCCTGAGTCCGGATGTCGCTGTCACGGAGATCCGGTCGAACATCTCCTCCTCCCGCTCCTACCAGCAGAGCTATCTGCCGCTCCCCTACCCCGCGACCGAGGTGAAGATCGGCGGGCACTGGCGGTACGAACCCGCGGGGCGCACCCTCGTCGGCGACCGCGGCCAGACGACCAGCGGCGCGCGATACGAGGTGTCGAGCCTGGTCGTGCAGCCGACCGCGGACCAGCTCGCCGCGGCCCCCGACGCGCCCTCCGAGATGCTGCGGGAGTACACCAAGGTGCCGGGCTCGCTGCCGGAGGTGGTCAAGAAGACGGCGGACCGGCTGACGAAGGGCGCCGCCAACAACTACGAGCGAGCGGTGAAGCTGCAGAACTACTTCGCTTCGGAGGGCGGCTTCAGCTACGACACCACGGTGACCTCCGGCACCGGCTCGGCCGCGATCGGCCGGTTCCTGAAGGAGAAGAGGGGCTTCTGCGTCCACTACTCGTTCACGATGGCCGCGATGGCGCGGACGCTGGGCATTCCGGCCCGCGTCGCGGTGGGCTTCACTCCCGGCACGGTGCAGTCGAACGGTGCGGTGTCGGTGGGGCTGCGCGATGCGCACGCCTGGCCCGAGCTGTATTTCGAGGGCGTCGGATGGACCCGGTTCGAACCGACCCCGACGCGTGGCAACGCGCCCGGCTATACCCGTCAGGACGCTCCTTCGGGCAGCGCGGCCGACCCGAGCCTGCCGGAGCAGGGCGCCTCGGCGGCGCCGTCCGCCGCACCGTCCGCCTCGGAGAGCTGCCCGGCGCAGCTGCGCAAGCAGGGCGATTGCGGCAACGCGGCGGCGTCGGCCGCCGCGGGTCCCACGGACTCGGGGACCCCGACGAGCACCGTTGTCTGGGTGGCTCTGGCCGCGCTGGTGGTCGTCACGCTGCCATTGCTGCCGATGGTGTGGCGGGTACGGGTGCGTAAGCGGAGGCTGGCGTCGTCCGCCGGGCGCACGCCGGCCGATGTGACGGCCAGAACGCTGGCGGCCTGGCTGGAGATCATCGATTCGGCGTGGGACCACGGCGTCGAGCCGGACGACTCACAGACCCCGCGGAAGACGGCGGCCCGGGTGGTCCGGCTGGGACAGCTCGACACGGAGGCGGCGGCCGCGGTGCACCGGGTGGCGGGGGCGGTGGAGCAGGTGCTCTACGCCCCGCAACCCCTGGCGGGCGCCGGGTTCGCCGAGGACGTGCAGACGGTGCGGAACAGCTTGCGGATCTCCGCCGACCGCTTCTCCCGGATCCGGGCGGTCGTGGCACCGCGATCGGCCATTCGGGTGATGGACGCGCTCGCGGAACGCCGATCGGCTGTCGGCGGCAGGTGGGCTGCGCGGTGGGGCGGTTGGCTGCGGTGGCCGTCCCGGCAGCAGAGCTGAGGCATGGCGCGCGGCCTCCGGCTGCGCCGTGTCCTGGAGCCCCCATGGCCTCAAGGGCATCAAGGGCCTGAGGGGGGCTCCCTTCGACGGGCTCGATTGCGCAAGCCCGTCCGGCGGCCGCGGGCCGTCCGGCGTTCGAAGACACCTCGTGAGCGGTCACGGCACTGGTGCGGACATGGGTGAGGGGGCGGCCGCCTCTGGGCTGCCGGGATCTTCCTGCTCGCCGCGGTGGTGGTCGCGGTGTTGCTGCGGCCCGATCCGTTGCTCACCGCGCGTGCGCTGGCCCC